>NZ_JBNQTI010000024.1:0-70028 GCF_050325825.1 Kitasatospora sp. LaBMicrA B282 | reverse complement strand
GTCGCGGGCTCCGCGGTGCGCGCGCTCCCCGCGGCCCGGGCCGTGCGGACGGCCGTCACCCGCGCCAGCGCCCGGGCGGCGTCGCCGTGCGCCAGCAGCATCGCGTGCACCCAGCGCTCGACGCCGAACGCGGTGCAGGCGCTGTGCGCGGTGGCGCCGTCCGAGGTGAGCGCGAGCCGCTCGCCGAAGAAGTTGCGGTGCCGGTTGACGGAGGCGATCGCCGTGCCGTCGGGGGCGGTGAACTCGTGCTTCACCGGGTCGAGCCGGGTCAGCTTGGCCCGGGAGCCGTCCTTGTCGTAGAACGGGTCGTTGGCGGGCTCGAAGCCGAGCTCCAGTCCCAGGTCCGCGGCCAGCGCGAGGATCAGCTCCTTGGACCGGGCCAGGTGCTCCCGGGCGCCGTCCTGGGTGCCCACGTACAGCACCTCGCGCATGTGGAAGCCCCACAGCCGGCGCAGTCCCTCGTAGTGGGTCTCGTTGCGGAAGCAGCGGCCGACGGCGGTCAGTCGCAGACCCGGGCCGACCTCGGCGCCCTCCAACGAGAGCAGCAGGCCGTAGCAGGTGGCCGAGGGCAGCAGGAAGCCGGTGGGGGCCGCGCTGCCCGGGCCGAGCTCCTGCGGCGCGGTGCCGGCGGAGAGCTGCTCGATCGCCGCCTCGTCGAACCGGGCCGCGGAGATGCCCAGGTGCGGGAAGTTGCGGAAGTAGTCGAGCCGGGCCAGGCCGCTCGCGGGCAGCAGCGCCGGGCCGAGCACCGGACGCCCGGACAGTTCGGCGGCGATGCCGGCGAACAGGGCGTCGAGTTCCTGGAACAGCTCGGCGCGGCCGGGCTCCAGCACGACCAGGCCGGGGCCGGGGTCCCGCAGGACGGGCGCGGGTGCGGTGTCGGACATGGGGCGGGACTCCTCGGGTGGCGGCGGATGCGTGGTGGTGCGGCGGGGCGGGGCGGGGCGGGGTGTGGAGCTGGGGCGGGCGGCGTCGGCGGCGTCGGCGGCTTCGGGCCGGGCCCGGGGTGGTCGGGTCAGGCGAGCACACCGATGCGGCGGTAGAAGGCGTAGGTGCGGCCGGCGATCTGCTCGTGCACGGCGGCCCGCTGCGGGGCGGCCAGCACCCGGGCGCGGAAGCCCAGCGGGTCGGGGATGCCCGCCGCCCGGTAGGCCTCGACGCTGTAGAGCTGGTGCAGCGTCAGGGTGATGTAGCGCTCGACGTACTCGGCCGCCGCCGCCAGCTCGCGCTCGTCGCCGACCGCGACCAGCCGCTCGTGGACGGCGCGCACCAGCTGGCAGCCGAAGGCGATGTGCCGGGACTCGTCCTGGTGGTGGATCCGGTTGATCGCCCGGATGGTCTCCGGCAGCGTGCCGTCCGCCGCCATCTTGCTGTTGAAGTGGTCGACGATCTGCTCGAAGATCAGGATCCGACTGAAGACGATGAAGTTCTCGAAGTCCGCCGAGAACTCCTCGCGGGGGAAGGCCATCGTCAGGTCGGGGAAGATCCGGCCGCCGTAACGCAGGCAGAACTCGGCGAAGAACCACATGTGCTCGTTCTCCTCGCCCACGAAGTGGTGGAAGAACTTGGTGGGCACCTCGTAGCCGGGCATGTGGATGCGGTTGACCACCTCCAGGATCAGCTCCCGGATGCCGTGCACGTTGAGGCTGTAGAAGTTGATGCTCTCCCACTTGCCCAGCAGCCGGAGCTGCTCCTCGGTCAGCTCCCCGGCCAGGTCGGTGCCGTGGACGCTCAGCAGGTCGTCGCTGAGCCACTTGGCGTCGGGCTCGATGGCGTCCGGCCACTCGAAGGTCTTGTAGGGGTTGTAGTACTCGTTCTCGGCGGCCTTGGTCAGCCGGTCGACGGCGGTGCGGACCTCGCGGTCCCAGATCGTGGTGGTGGGGCTGGCGGTGGGCATGGGTACCGGTCTCTCTCCGCTGGTCGGTGATGGGGCCGCGGGCTCCCGGTCGGAGCCGGGGGCCGGGGCTGCGGTGCGGCTACGGGCGGCCCGAGCCCTCGGCGACGAGTTCGCCGGAGGGCGCGAACACCCGGTAGTGGTGCGGGGCGATCACGTCCGTGCGCCGGTCCAGCGCCTCGACCACCGCCCGGTGCAGAGTGACCGGGTCGAGCGGCCGGGCCGACGTCAACTCCGCCACCAGGCGGGCCGGCCCGTCCTCGGCCACGGTGAGCCGCACCTCGGCGCCGTCGGCCGCGGTGGCCACCAGCCGGGCGGTGGCGGCCTGGTCGAACCAGCAGGAGTCGGCGAACGCCCAGCCGGCCGGCCGGTGCGCGACCTCGGCGCCGGCCGCCGCGCGGACCTCGACCGCGCCGTGCACGCTGCCGATCAGCAGCGCCTCCACCGCCCGCAGCAGCCGCTCGATCACCGGGCGGGGCAGCAGGGTGGTGTCGGCCATCAGGAAGAGGTGCAGGGTGTCGGGGGCGTACTGGACATGGACGAAGTACTTGGCGTCCTGGCGCGGCCACGCCCCGATGAACGAGACCGTGCTGCGCTCGGCCAGCGCGGCGAGCTGCTCGGCCGACCCGTCGGTCTCCGGCAGCGACTCCCAGCGGTCGTTCATCCGGACGTCGTTGAAGAAGGAGGACAGGTCGAGCGCGACCCCGCGGTGCAGCCGGACCTCGTCGTGCACGGCGTCCATCGACGGCGGGTGGTACTCGCCGAACCGGTAGGCCGACATGCCGGGCAGGAAGCAGCGGCGCACGGCGTCCTCGAAGCTGCCCGCCGCCAGGTCGAGGACGAAGAGCGCGTTCTCGGTCTGGGCGCCCACCATGTCGCGCAGCCGGGGCTCGTTGCGGTTGCCCGCGATCAGCTGGAGCACGGCGGTCGGGTGGCCCGAGTAGGCGGCGATCACCGCGGCTGCGGCGGTCAGCAGCACGGTGCTGGTGCTCACCTGGCACCGGGTCGCCAGCAGGTCCGCGGCCACCGCGGCGGCCGGCGAGTCCAGCCGGAGCCGGACGAACCGCTCGGGGTCCTCGGGATCGCCGTCGCCCGGCGGGAAGTCGAAGTGCGAGCGGGGCACCCGGCTGAGCGTGCGGCGCCAGTGCTCCAGCGAGGCCCGCCCGCGCGCCGCGCCCTCGCCCTGCTGCTGGAAGCGGGCCTGGTCCAGCGGGTGCCAGTCGACCGGCGGGAGCTCCCGGCCCGCCAGCAGCTCCGGCAACTCCCGTTCCAGGATGCGGATGCCGAAGAAGTCGGTGCACTGGTGGGAGACCACCAGGAGCACCCAGCGCGGCACCCCGGCGACGGTGACCACGGCGTAGCGCATGCCGAACTCGGTGGCGTGGTCGAAGGACACACCGGCGAGCTGCTGGGCCCGTTCGGTCGCCTGCTCCGCTGTCACCTCCTGCTCGGCCGCCAGCACCAGCACCTCGGTCGCGCCGTGGCCGGCCACCGTCTGCACCGGCCCCTCGGGTCCCGCGGCGAAGGTGCTGCGCAGGGCCTCGTGCCGGTGGACCAGCCGGCCGAGGGCGGCCACCACCTGGTCGACCGAGCAGCCGTCCGGCACCGACAGGGTGCGCGGAATGTTGAAGTAGTGGGCTTCCTCGCCCAGCCAGCTGATGGACTTCCAAATTGCGTGCTGACCCCAGCTGAGCGGCGCCGAGCCGGACCTGAGTCCGGTGAAGCGCAACGGGACGGCATGGGATTCGCGGATCGACATCTGAACACCTCGAGGGCAGGCACGAACGATGGCAGGAACGAACCCGCGCCGAAACGTGTGGGGAATCCAGGGAAAGCGGATCGGACGATGGAAACCGGATCGGAGGATCGATGGAAACCGGATCGGAGGATCCGTCGGTGTTTCACATAGCGGACAGCAGCGCCCGGGCAGCCTGCACCGATGCGCTCGCTCCAGTGATCAACGACGGTGAAGCTAGCAAGGCCTCCGAGGGATTGTCTAGACCAAATCCCCATGGGCGATACGCCCTGACCTGGTGCGACTGTCAGGTCTCGGTGGCTTGGTCCGCACTTGCCGGGATTGGCGCCCGGGTCGGCCAACTCTGCGCCGACTTGCCCGAGTTGCCCGGGCGCCGCGTCATCTCAGCATTCGGACGCCTGTTGGAACGGGGTTGCCCGCCGCCGGGCGGCCCTGGCAGGCTGGCCGCGGCCGACGGGGGAAACGTCGGCAGGTGACTCCTGGGTCGGTTCTCGCGACCTCCCCGGGTCAACGGGGCCGCATGTGCGCACGTCCGGCGAATTCCGGGTTCCTCCGGTCCGCCGCGAATCCGGCAGCCCCGCGCCTGTTTCTGCCGGACATATCGACGATGGGCCTGTGGCGTGGGAAATGTCTATCAACGGCTGGACGACCGGACCCGGGCGTTCATCGAGCAGCAGCCGATGTTCTTCGTGGCCACGGCGCCCGCCGCGGACGGTCGCGTCAACGTCTCGCCCAAGGGCTACGGCGACACGTTCACGGTCCTGGACGACACCACGGTGGCCTACCTGGACCTGGACGGCAGCGGGATCGAGACCGTGGCGCACGTGCGCGAGAACGGCCGGATCACCCTGATGTTCTGCAGCTTCGACCGCCGGGCCGTCATCGTCCGGCTGTACGGCACCGGCCGGGTCGTCACCCCGCACGACCCCGAATTCGCCTCCCTGCTCGCCAGGTTCGGCCCGCACCCCGGGGTCCGCACGATCATCGTGGTCGACTGCGACCGGATCTCCGACTCCTGCGGCTGGGGCGTCCCCCGGATGTCCCTCATCGAGGACCGCAGCACCCTCGACCGCTGGGCTGTCCGCCAGGACGTCCAGCAGACCCGCGCCTACCGCGCCGAGCACAACCGCACCAGCATCGACGGACTGCCCGGCCTGCTGGCCGGCGAGTCCGACCCGGTCGGGCGGCACTCCTGACGGCAGCCGCTTGTGCCGGGCTCGTTCCTGACGGCAGCCGTGCCCGCCGGGCTCACTCCTGACGGGAGCCGTGTTCGCCGGGCTCACTCCTGACGGCAGCCGTGCCCGCCGGGCTCACTCCTCCGGGTGCGCTGGGCGGGCGGAGGGGACCGGGCGGCCACCAGGATGGGGAGCGACGGGCTCGTCAGGGGCGGCGGGGTCGGTGGTGCCCGCTCGTTGCGGCACCGGCCGCGCCGAAGCCCCCCGCGCAGCCGCAGTCCCTCGGGCGAAGTCCCTCGGGCAAGGGCCCCTCGGGCAAGGGAGAGGCATGACGGAGACCGACGCCAGGACCGACCGGCACACGACGCGTCCCGCCCCGGAGTCCGGGCTCCCCGACCTCCGGCGGGTGGGCGTGCACCCGGACTTCTGGTACCCGGTCGCGCTGTCCCGGCGGGTGCGCAGCGGGCGGGTGATCGCGACCTCGTTCGCCGGCCAGCGCATCGCCCTCTACCGGGGGCGCAGCGGAACCGTGCACGCGCTGGAGGACCGCTGCGCCCACCGCCAGGTGCCGCTGAGCATGGGCGTCGTGGAGGGCGAGACGCTGCGCTGCTGCTACCACGCCTGGGCCTACCGCGGCGACGGCCGCATCTCGCAGATCCCGTACCTGGCCAAGGGCGACCGCCGGCCACCGCGCGGCGTGCGCGGCTACCCGGTCCGCGAGGCGTACGGTTTGGTGTTCGTCTACCCGGGCGACCCGGAGCAGGCGGCCGCCGCCGCGCTGCCGGATCTGCCGGCCTTCCGGTCGCCGGCCTACCGGACCATGACGTACTCCCGGACCGTGCGCTGCCACTACTCGTTCATGCACGAGAACCTGCTCGACATGAACCACCAGTTCCTGCACCGCGGCGTCGTCGGCCGGCTCCGCCCCGAACTGCTGGACCGCCGGACCGACGCCCGCTCGGTGGAGGCCAGGTACCTGTTCACGCACACCGGGGGCAAGCGGAACCGCGGTGCGAACCTGCTGGCCGGCGAGGGCCTGGGCGGCCGCGACTCCAGCGACGTGATGACCATCCGCACCGAGTACCCCTACCAGACGCTCGACCTGCTGCCGGAGGGCGCCGACCGTCCGGCCTTCCGCCTCTGGGTCGCGTACGTGCCCGAGGACGCCGAGCAGCGCACCTGCCACGCCTACGGCCTGCTCATGATCGAGAAGCCCCGGGTCCCCGGCGTCCTCCAGCTGGCCTGGCCCTTCATCAGGCGCTTCACCGAGCGGGTGTTCGCCGAGGACCGGATGGCCGTCGAGGCCGAGCAGCGGGCCTGGGACGAGCAGGGCGAGGACCGCAACCACGAGGTCTTCCCGCTGATCCTGGACCTGCGCGAGGTGCTGCGCGCCAACGGCGTGCCGCTGCGCTCACTGGGGGAGCGGAGCGGGTCCGCGGCCGGCGGCGATGGCGGCTGCGGCGGCACCCGGGCGTGCGGCGCGGGCTCCTGCGCGGACCCCGACAGCTGACCGGCACCCTTGATGGCCTGGTGGACGGCGCGGCGCTGCCGTACCGTCGATCGACGTGGCTCTCGATCAAGCACGGGTGAACCGGCTGTTCCTCCCCGGGACGTATGCCGAGGGTGTGCCGTACGACCTCCTCCGCGAACTGCGCTCGGTGGCACCGGTGGTGTGGGTCGAGGAACCGCCGGTCGGGGCGTGGCCGGCGGGGCCGGGGTACTGGGCCGTGCTGCGCCACGCCGACGTCAAGTTCGTGCTGCGCTCCGCCGAACTGTTCTCGTCCCACCTGGGCGCGACGCAGATCCGGGACCCGGACTCCGCCGCCGACCTGGAGTTCGCCCGGACCATGATGCTCAACCAGGACCCGCCGGACCACTCCCGGCTGCGCCGGATCGCCGCGGGCGCCTTCACCCCGCGGGCGCTGGCCGAGCTGAGCACCGCCATCGAGGACCACGCGGAGCAACTGGTCGACGGTGTGCGGGCGGTGGGCGAGGCCGACTTCGTGCAGCTGGCGGCCGACCTGCCGGTGCGGACGCTGGCCTGGGTGATGGGCGTGCCGGAGCAGGACCGGCAGCTCCTGGTGGACTGGGCGAACCGGGTGATCGGCTACCAGGACGCGGACTACGCGAACGCCAACAGCGTCGACCCGGCGGCGCTGACCCCGCTCGCCCGCACCGCCATGGCCCACCGGCCCGCCACCGTCACCACCCCCGACGGCCGCCCGGTCAATCCCCGCTCCCGCGCCGCGCTCGCCGACATGTTCGCCTACGCCCACGCGCTCGCCGAGCAGCCGAGCGCCGGCAGCCTGCTCGGCCGGATGCGGAGCGCAGGACTGGACGTGGCGGAGTTCGAGACCGCGTTCTTCCTCTTCGCGGTCGCCGGCAACGAGACAGTGCGCAACGCGCTGCCCGGGGGCCTGCTCACGTTGCTTGCCCACCCGGATCAGTACCAGCTGCTGCTGCGTAGGCCCGAGTTGTTGGGTTCGGCGGTGGAGGAGATGCTGCGGTTCTGGCCGCCGGTGCTCGAGTTCCGCCGCACCGCCAGCCGGGACGTGGAGTTGGGTGGGAGGCGGATCCGGCGCGGCGACAAGGTGGTCGTCTACCACGCCTCGGCCAATCGGGACGAAGCTGTCTTCGCGGACCCTGAGCGATTCGACATCGAGCGGACGCCGAACGACCACGTGAGCTTCGGGTACGGTCCGCACTTCTGCCTCGGGGCGCAGCTGGCGAGGATGCAGATGAAGGCGATGCTGCGTCGGGTGCTGGCCGACCTGCCTGACCTGGAGTTGGGGAACGGCGAGGCACCCGCGCGGTTGGTCTCCAACTTTCAGAACGGGCTCAAGGAGCTGCCGATCCGCTGGCGTCCTGGCGTGGCCCCGGTCCGCGGGTAGGCGTACGGGGCGCCTCAGCCGATGCCGAAGGGGAGTCCGAGTAGGTACCAGGCGAGGAAGAAGGTGACCCAGGCGACCCAGGCGACGGCGGCGACCGGGAGGGTGAAGGAGGCGAGGGTGCCGATGCCGGCGTTCTTGCGGTACTGCCGGAGGTAGGTCACCGCCATCATGAAGAACGGGCTCATCGGCGTGATGCACTTGGTGACCGAGTCGGCGACCCGGTACATGGCCTGGGTGGTCTCCGGGTGGATTCCGGTGAGCATCAGCATGGGGACCAGGACCGGGGCGACCAGGGCCCACAGGGCGGAGCCGCTGGTGACCAGGAGGTTCATCACCGCGATCAGCACGGCGACGCCGAGCAGCACCAGCCAGCCGCTGAGGTGCAGGTCGCGCAGTGCCTCCGCACCCCTGATGGCGAGGATGTCGCCGAGGTTGGTCCACTTGAAGTAGGCGAGGAACTGGGAGATCGCGAAGAACAGGACGATGGTCGGCGCCATCGTCCTGGTGCCGTCGGCCATCGCCGCGACGAGGTCGGGGGCGCCGCGGAAGGTGCCGGCCAGGCGGCCGTAGACCCAGCCGATCAGGGCGAAGAAGACGCCGAGGACCAGCGCCATGCCGCTGAACACGGGTGAGTCGACGATGCCGGCGTGGTCCCCGCGCAGCGGCGAGGAGGTCGGGATCATCGCCACGACCAGCAGTGCGGCCAGGCCCAGTGCGACCAGGACGGTGGATCGGAGCGCCCTGCGCTGTCGGGCGGTCGTTTCCTCGATCGGCTCCGCCGGCGCAGCCGGCACGCCCGGCGTGGCTGTCGGCTCGTCGGGTTCCAGGTCCGAGCGCCGGGCCAGGACCGTCTCGACCACGGCCGTGATCACAAGCGCCATGAGGAGCGAGGAGGCGAGCCCGAAGGTGTAGTTCGCCACCGGGCTCACCACGTAGTGCGGGTCGACGACGTGGGCCGCGGCGGTGGACATCGACGACAGCAGCACGTCGGTCGTGGTGAGCGACGGGGAGGCGTTGAAGCCGGCGGAGACCGACACGAAGGCGACCACGCAGCCGAGCACCGGGCTGCGACCGGCGGCGCGGTAGAGCGCCGCGCCCAGCGGGATGAGCGTCACGTAGGCGGCGTCGCCGGCGACGTGACTGACCATCGCGGTCAGGGCCAGTGCGAACGTGAGGTACTTGCCCGGCGCCCGCGCGACCAGGCGGTGCAGCAGGGTCTCGAAGAGCCCGCTCTTCTCGGCGACGACGATGCCGAACATCACGACGAGGACCGTGGCCAGGGGCGGGAACTGCGCGAAGTTGTCGACGGCGTGGGCGAGGGCGAGGGTGAGCCCGCCCTTGCTGATCAGGCTCTGCACCACGATGGTCTTGTGTGTCCCGGGGAACACGGCGCCGACGTGCGCCGCGGCCAGCACCGCACTGAGCAGGGCGACGACCCCCGAGAGGATCCAGAACAGCCAGAACGGGTCGGGCAGCCGGTTGCCCGCCCGCTCGACCACGGCCAGGCCGCGGAGCACGGCGCGCAGGAGTCGCGACCCGGGTGCGGTCTCCCGGGATGCGGTCACGGTGGCACTCATCAGACACCCCTTCGGCTCTCCCGAGGGATGTTTCCGCACGCAACGGCAGCTGAACCCGCGTCACTTGGCCCAGGTCACTTGGCCGCGGTGGCGGGCCGGCCGGAAGCCCCGCAGGCCTGCGGGGCTCCGGGTGTCGCGACGGGCTTCGGGTGCCTCAGTGCCAGTTGCTGATCCTGACGTCCTGGGGCGCGGGGTCGCCCTTGCCGGTCTCGACCAGCTTCTTGAGGCTCAGCAGGAAGGTCGCCCACTTGGTGGAGCAGTGGTACATGAACTCCACCGGCTCCCGCCAGCCCTCGTGCCGGAAGACGACGACCGTGTAGTCGTCCTCCCGCTTGAGGTCGAAGCGGATCCGGGTGCCGATCCACTCCTCCGGGCCGTCGACGACCTCCCAGAGCACGCGTTCGGCGGGCTCGGCCTCGAGGACCTTCATGTCGAACCCGCCGGGCCCGAAGCGGAACCGGATGACTCCGCCGACCTCGGTGTCGCCCGCGGTGTCCCGGGTCCACCAGTCGGCCAGCCCGTCGACCGTGGTCAGGGCCGCGTAGACGGCGTCGGCGGACGCCGTGGCGCCGATCCTGTGCAGGATGTCCACCATCTCGATCACCTCTCTCGTGTGTCACTCTTCCTGGCTGCGCTGGATCGCCTCGGCGATCCGCTTGATGCGCTGCAGTCGGGCGTCCCAGGCGGCGCCGACCGACGACAGCTGGGCCACCGCGCGGGCGAGTTGGGCCTGGTCGACCTCGTAGCGGCGCTCGCGCCCGGCGGGCGTGTCGCGCACCAGTCCGACCCGCCCGAGGACGCCGAGGTGTTTGGCGACGGCCTGGCGGGTGACCGGCAGCTGGGTGCTGAGCGTGGTCGCTGTCCCGCCGTCGCCGGCGAGCAGCAGGTCGAGCATCCGCCGCCGGATGGGGTCGCCCACCGCCGACCAGAGCTCGTCGTCCAGGACGCCGTTCACGGCGCCGACACCAGCCGGTCGACGTAGGCGACGAGCCGGGGCAGGAAGCGGTCCCAGGCGTCGGCGTGGTCGCGGTACGCCTCTTCGAGCACGGCCGCCTCCCAACCCTTCTCCCGGAAGCCCTGCTCGGTGAAGCGCAGCAGGGTACCCGCACCGGACGGGATCAGCTCGAAGGTCACCAGGAGGGAGTTGGTCGCCGTCGCACCCTCGGCCTCGTCGTACACCCAGCGGAACGAGAACCGCTTCGGCGGGTCGGCCTCCACCACCGTGATCGGTGCGACCATCGCGTCCGGTGACGTCCGGGCGCCGAACGTGATGACCCCGGTGGCGCCGGGCACCGGTTCGTACGCCGCCTCGTCCGGCCACCACTCCCGCAGGTGTTCGGGCCTGCTGATCACCTGGTAGACCACCTCGGGTGCCGCGTCGATGGGGATCTCCCGCTCGATGCTGCCGTACTCCATCGCGCTCTCCTCCTCTCGCAACCTTTGGTTGCATATAACGCTAGAGCACTCCCGCGCCACGTGCAACCATCGATTGCGAGAGCCCTGCAAGCAGCCCGCCCGCGTCCGTGTTGGAGGGTTCCGAGCGGCTTGGATAGCCTGGAGCGGTGACCTTCGAAGGCTGGCAGGACGAGGCGCTGGAGTTCTACGAGCGCCTGGAGCGGGACAACTCCAAGAGCTTCTGGACCGAGTACCGGGAGGTCTACGACCGCGCGGTGCGCGAGCCCATGGTCGAGCTGCTCGACCGGCTGGAACCGGAGTTCGGCCCCGGGAAGATCTTCCGCCCCAACCGGGACGTCCGGTTCAGCGCGGACAAGGCCCCGTACAAGACCCACATCGGCGCCCACCTGGAGGCCGGCGGCTACATCCAGCTCTCCTCCGACGGGCTGGCCTGCGGCAACGGCATGTACCAGCTGGCCGCCGACCAGTTGGAGCGCTACCGCGCCGCGGTGGCCGAGGACGTGACCGGCGCCGAGCTGGAGCGGGTGATCGCCCGGGTCACCAAGGCCGGGCCCACGGTCACCGCCCGCGACGCGCTGAAGACCGCGCCGCGCGGCTACCCGAAGGACCACCCGCGGATCGAACTGCTGCGCAACAAGGGCCTGATCGCCTGGCAGGAGTGGGAGCCCGGCGACTGGCTGGGCACGCCCGAGGCCTACCGCCGGATCACCGCCTTCCTGCGCGCCTCGCAGCCGCTGAAGGACTGGCTGGACGGCCACGTCGGCCCCAGCGAGCTCCCGCCGCGCTGAGTGCCGCGCTGAGGGCCGTTCCGTGCTGAGTGCCGTGCCCGCCGCGCCCTGGCACCGGTCCAGCCGCCGGTACCGGTTCAGCCGCGCAGGCGGCGCAGGATGCTCGGCAGCGAGGTGAGCAGCAGGACCACGGCGATCAGCAGGAACGCCCAGCCGGGCGCCAGCCGGTCGGCCGCGGCCCAGACCCCGGCCAGCACCGCCACGTCGGGCAGCAGCCAGGCCGCGGTGCCGGCGGCCGAGGTCAGCCGGAGCAGCAGGCCGACGGCGGAGTTGTTCAGCAGGTAGACCAGCAGCGAGCCGCAGACCAGCCGGACGGCGTCCGGGTCGGCACTGCCGTCCTGGGCCGCCGCCACCGCGGTGCCCACCCCGGCGGAGAGGGCGACGATCCCGCCCACGAGCAGCACGTGGCCGAAGGCGAAGCCGTTGCGGATCAGCGGCCAGACCTCGTCGGACCGGGCCTGGAGCATGGTCAGTGCGGCCGCGTTGCCGAAGTCGAAGTAGAGCCACCAGACGGCGCAGAGCAGCACGAAGGCGGCCAGCGCGGTCAGCACCTCGGGCGCGTGCGCGTGCCCGGCCACGCCGAGGGCCGCGACGATCTGCGCGATGCCCTCGCCCAGCGCGATGATCACGAAGAGTCCGAACCGCTCGACCAGGTGCGGACCGTCGATGGCGTCCCGGGCCGGGCCGGTGGTGGCCGTGGCGGCGAGCAGCGCGGGCACCACCTCCAGCAGCAGTGCGGCGCTCCAGAGCAGGTAGCAGGCCGGGGTGGGGGTCGCCGCCGAGACCAGCCAGAGCGTGCCGGAGGCGAGGTACGGGGCGGCGGTGCGCAGCGCCGTGCGCCGGCCGACCCTGGACCGCACGGTCAGCACCCACTGCACGGTGCGGGTCAGCCGGGCCAGCCCCGAGCCCAGCGCGAACAGCGCGGGGTCGCCGTGCAGGGCGCCGGCGATCCCGCCGCCGCAGACGACCAGGCCGGCCATCATCGCCAGCACGCCGATCCGGTGCGCGGGCGTGTCGCGCTCCTCGGCGTCGGAGAAGTAGCTGAACGACACCCAGAACCACCAGAGCGGGCAGAACAGCCCGGCCACCGCCAGCACCCGGCCGACGGTGGCGTGCCCGACCAGCCCGTGCGCCAGTTGGGCGACGATCGCGACGAACAGCAGGTCGAAGAAGAGCTCCAGCCAGCTGGCGTGGCGTTCCGCGTCGGCCGGTTCGGCTTCGGCGGCGGCGGACTGGTCAGCGGTCATGGCGGAATCACACCGTGGTGTGGGAGGGGGCCACGGGAGGCCGCCTGCCGTGGGCGTGTCGCGGGCGGTGCGGGGCGCGGGGGGTGCTCGGTGCGGGTGGTGCGTGTCGCGGATCGGAGGCGGTGCGTGTCGCGGACGGGGGTGCTCCGGGGCGCTGGGCGCTACGGGCGGTGCGTGCTCCGGCCGGACCAGATGGGTTCGACCTCCGCCCAGCCGCGCTGCCAGCTCGCCGCCGCCCGGCGGTCCAGCAGGCTCAGCCGCAGCCGCAGCGCCGCGCCGATCAGCAGGGTGAGGGCGCCCAGGGTGAGCAGTCCGGTGACCGCGGCGTCGGTGGCCAGCTCGGTGCCGGTCGGCGGGGCGGGGACCGGCCGGCCCTGGTCGGCGACCAGGATGGTGGTGGTGCTGCCCGCCGCGGCGTGCGCCGGCACGGGCAGCACGGCGGTGTGCGGCTGTCCGGCCGGGAAGGTCCAGGAGACCTTCGCCCGGTAGCCGCTGCGGTCGACCAGGGTCGGGCCGAACGGCTCCGGCAGTGCGACCGCCGAGGTCAGCAGCACCCCCTCCAGCCGGTGCAGGTGCCGGGTGGTCAGGTCCGCCCGGCGCTGCCCGCTGTGCAGGTCGAGCAGCCCGGCGCCGACGCTCAGCAGCGCGGCGACCACCAGCCAGGCGCCGGCCAGCACCACCAGCCGGGCGCGGGCGCGGTCCAGCGGGCGGGCCAGTGGGCTGGCGCAGCGGCCGTTCGCCAGCCGCAGCAGCCGGGCCGCGGGCCGGTTCCGGAGGTCGGGTCGGGCATGGCGGGATGCGCGGGACATCGGCCTGCTCCTTCGGGGACGGGCGGTGGCGGGGCGGCCCGGGGGTGGGCCACCTTGCCACTGTGCCGAGCAGCACTCGGGTGCGGCCGGGGCCGCTTGAGGCTCGCTCGGCCCACCACCGAGCCGGGCCCCAGCGGCGGGGGCGGGAGTGGTAGGAGTGAGCCCGGTGAACGCCGCTCGACCCGGTCCGGCGGGAGCCCGACACGGTCCGGGGGGAGCTCGACACGGTCCGGCGGGAGATCGCGTGCGACCGCGAAAGAATCATGCGAACTTTCTCGTGGCGGACGTCAAGACGACGGCGGCGGCTCCGACCACCTGGTCGAAGGGCCCACCGCGGGCCCGCACCACCACGAGGAGCACGAGATGAAGTTCCTGATCAGCCTGCACATCAACCCGGCCGTGCTGGACGCGTTGACCGACGAGGAGAAGGCGGCGATCGGCGCCGGCCACGGCAGGTTCATCGAGGCGCTGAAGGAGTCCGGCGAGCTGATCACCACGCAGGCGCTGGTCGACCCGTCGCAGGCGGCCGTGGTGTCCGTGCGCAACGGCCGGCAGGTGGTCACCGACGGCCCCTTCCTGGAGGCCAAGGAGTACCTGGGCGGCTTCTACCTGGTCGACTGCGAGGACAAGGAGCGGGCGATCGAGCTGGCGGCGCAGATCCCGGACACCGCGATCGAGGGTCTGGGGGTCGAGGTGCGGCAGGTGATGTTCTCCGACGGACACTTGGAGGCATGACAGCACCGGACTTCGAGGACCTGCTGCGCGAGCTGGCGCCGCAGGTCCTCGGCACCCTGGTACGCCGGTACGGCCGGTTCGAGGGGTGCGAGGACGCCGTGCAGGAGGCCGTCCTCGCGGCCACCGTGCAGTGGCCGGTCGAGGGGGTGCCGGACCACCCGCGCGCCTGGTTGACGACCGTCGCGTCCCGGCGGCTCGTCGACCAGCTGCGCAGCGACCACGCGCGCCGCGAGCGCGAGGCGGCCACGGCCGACGAGGTGCTGCCGGAGCAGGTGCCGGACACCGACGACACGCTGCTGCTGCTCTTCCTGTGCTGCCACCCGGTGCTGACCCCGGCCTCGCAGACCGCGCTGACGCTGCGGGCGGTCGGCGGTCTGACCACGGCCGAGGTCGCCCGCGCGTTCCTGGTGCCGGAGGGCACCATGGCGGCCAGGATCAGCCGGGCCAAGCAGCGGATCAAGGCCGCCGGCAGCACCTTCGGCCTGCCGGACGGCGCGGAGCGCGAGGAGCGGCTGCGGGTCGTGCTGCACGTGCTCTACCTGATCTTCAACGAGGGCTACACCGCCTCCTCCGGCGGCGAGCTGCACCGTGCCGAGCTCGCGCACGAGGCGATCCGGCTGACCCGTGCGGTGCACGCCCAGTTGCCCGGGGACGGCGAGGTGACCGGGCTGCTCGCGCTGATGCTGCTGACCCACGCCCGCCGCGCGGCCCGGACCACGGCGAGCGGCGACCTGGTGCCGTTGGACGAGCAGGACCGGACGAGGTGGGACCGCGCGATGATCGAGGAGGGCTTGGCGCTGGCTGCGGCGGCCCTGGCCGCCCCGGCGTTGGGGCCCTACCAGGTGCAGGCCGCCATCGCCGCCACGCACGCCGCCGCGGCCACGGCCGGGGAGACCGACTGGCGCCAGGTGCACGCCCTCTACCTGATCCTGGAGCGGATCGCACCCAACCCGATGGTCACCCTCAACCGGGCGGTCGCGCTCGCCGAGACCGCCGGCCCGCCGGCCGGGCTCGCCCTGCTGGCCACCCTCGACGGTGACGGGCGCCTGGCCGGGCACCACCGGCTGCTGTCGGTCCGGGCGCACCTGCTGGAGCGGACCGGCGACCTCGCCGGGGCCTACGAGCACTACCGGCGGGCGGCACGGGCCACGGCCAGCCTCGCGGAGCGGCGTTACCTGGAGTCCCGGGCCGGCCGGGTGCGGGCGGCCGGGCGATCCTGACGTGACGTCAGTCCGGGTCGACCGGCTGCTGGTTGTGGTCTCCCGGCGGACGGCGAGCGTTCATCCGGTGTTCGCCAAGCGAGAGTTCGCCGAACGGATCATCCGACGAACTCACCGGTAGGCTGCGTCGGGTTGCCCGGAGCGGGCTTCGGACGTGCATGCCGGGACGTGCATGCCGGGACGGGTGGGCGGGGATGAGCGGGGCGGGGACGGGCAGGGCAGCCGCATGTCGGTGAGCGTCGTCGGGCTGGTGCTGTTCGCGGCCCTGCTGCACGCCAGTTGGAACGCGCTGCTGCGCAGCGGCAGCGACCGGCTCTGGCTGGTCACCGTGATGAGCTTCGTCACCAGCGCGACGGCGCTGCCGTTCGCCTTCGTACTGCCGCTCCCGGCCGCGGGGAGCTGGCCGTACCTCGGCTTCTCCGCGGCGGTGCAGGTGCTCTACGCGATCTTCCTGGTCAAGGCCTACCAGGTCGCCGACCTCGGCTCGGTCTACCCGGTGATCCGCGGCTGCGTGCCCCTGCTGGTCAGCCTCGGCGCCGCGGTCTTCGCCGGGCAGCGGCTGACCTGGGCGATGGCGGCGGGGGTCGGCATGGTCTCGCTCGGCATCATCGCCACCGTGATCGGCCGCGGCAACGGCGGCACCAGGGCGCTCGGACTCGCGGTGCTGACGGGGGCGTTGATCGCGACCTACACCGTCACCGACGGCGTGGGGGTGCGGTACGCCGGTGACTCCAACGCGTACACCGTGTGGATCTTCCTGAGCTACGGGGTGCTGATGCCGGTCGCCTTCCTGCTGCTGCGCGGCCGGCTCGAACTGCGCGGCCGGGCCGCCGAGGTGCGGGTCGCGGGGCTCGCCGGCCTGGTGCAGATCCTGGTCTACGGCGTGGTGATGTGGGCCTTCAGCCTGAGCCCGATGGGGCCGGTCTCGGCGCTGCGGGAGACCAGCGTGGTCTTCGCCACCCTGATCGGCTGGCGCTTCCTGGGGGAGCGACTGACCGCCGCGCGCCTGGGCGCCTGCTCGGCGATCGCGCTGGGGGCGGTCTGCCTGAGCTACTACGCCTAGCCGCGCGGCGGTCGTGCGGTCGGCCGTCGGATCGTCAGTGACGATCTGGCGGGGCGGGGACACGGCGGCGGCTCGTCAGCATCACTCCCACGGCAGCGGGCGGGGGTGGCGCAGTGCGCCGGTCGGGCGAGTGCCGGCGGGCGGGCGCCGCCTGACGGGCGTCAACCCGGCGGACTCCCCGTTCGGGGGATCCGGCCGCCGGGCCCGGGCGGGTAGTCGGACCAGCTCACGAACGGCCGGTGCTCCGGGGCGTCCGAGGGCCCGCCCCGCTCGCCGCGGCCGGGGCCCGCAGCGGCTGTCGTACCTTGATCGTCAGTCCGCCGCCCCGTCGGGGCGCAACCCCGGGAGGACCTGTTGGCGGTCTTGTGCCGACCTGCGATCGCGGTGCCCGAACACGTCGTCACCCTGGAGGAGACCCTCGCCCTGGCCACCCGGCTGCACACCCACCACCCGCAACTCGGCCTCGCGCTGCGCCTGATCGAGCGCACGGGGGTGCGCAAGCGGCACCTGGTCCAGCCGCTCGAGGCGGTGCTGGCGCATCCCGGGCTGGCGGAGCGGACCCGCCGCTACGAGGCCGAGTCCAAGGCGCGGGTTCCCGCGGTGGTCGAACGGGCGCTGGCGAACGCCGGGCTCGGGGTGCGGCAGATCGACCTGATCGTCTACGTCTCCTGCACCGGCTTCCTGATGCCCTCGCTGACCGCCTGGCTGATCAACACGCTCGGCTTCCGTCCGGAGACCCGCCAGCTGCCGATCGCCCAACTCGGCTGCGCGGCCGGCGGGGCGGCGGTCAACCGGGCCCACGACTTCTGCACCGCCTACCCCGGGGCCAACGTCCTGATCGTCGCCTGCGAGTTCTGCTCGCTCTGCTACCAGCCCACCGACCTGGACATCGGCTCGCTGCTGTCCAACGGCCTGTTCGGCGACGGCCTGGCGGCCGCCGTGGTGCGCGGCAGCGGTGGCACCGGGATCCGGCTGGAACGCAACGGCTCCTACCTGGTGCCGGACACCGAGGAGTGGATCTCCTACGCGGTGCGGTCCACCGGGTTCCACTTCCGGCTCGACAAGCGCGTCCCGCACACCATGGCGCCGCTCACCCCGGCGCTGCGCGCGCTGGCCGAGCAACACCGCTGGGACGCGGGCGGACTGGACTTCTACCTGGTGCACGCCGGCGGCCCGCGGATCCTGGACGACCTGAGCCGGCTGCTCGGGGTGCCCGCCGCGGCGTTCCGGTTCAGCCGCGCCACGCTGACCGAGTACGGGAACATCGCCAGCGCCGTCGTGCTGGACGCGACCGCCCGGCTGTTCGAGGAGCGGTCGGCGGTGGACGGGCAGCGCGGCCTGCTCGCCGGATTCGGTCCCGGGATCACCGCCGAGATGGCCGTCGGGAGTTGGACCGGCTCCGGCGGTCGGCAGGGCGGTGACCGGCTGGTCGGGCAGCGGGTGCCGGACGCCGCGGGGGCGGTGCGCTGAGGGCGGCCGTCAGGTCGCGGCGGTGGGCGCCGGCCTCCGCCGCGCCGAGACCACCCGCGGACATCCCGTTCGATGCGAGAGGAGAGGACCCGTGACCATCGAGAATCCCCTGCCGACCTGCCCGTTCCGCCACGACGTGGCCCTGGAACCCGACCCCTTCCTGGCCCGGATGCAGGCCGAGTCCCCGGTCGCCCGGGTCAGGATGCCCTACGGCGAGGGCGACTGCTGGCTGGTGACGGGCTACGCCGAGGTCCGCACCGTCACCGCCGACCGCCGGTTCAGCCGCGCCGCGCTCATCGGGCGGGACTTCCCGCGGATCACCCCCGCCCCGATCGCCCAGCCGGAGGCGATCAACCTGATGGACCCGCCCGGCCTCAACCGGGTCCGCCGGCTGGTCACCGGAGCGTTCACCACCGTGCAGGTGGAGGCGCTGCGGCCGTGGACCGGGCGGACGGTCGACGCCCTGCTGGACGAGCTGGCCGAGCACGGCCCGCCCGGCGACGTGATGGCCTGCCTCGCCGACCGCCTCCCGCTGATGACCATCTGTCAGTTGCTGGAGATCCCCGAGCCGGACCGCCCGCAGCTGCGCGGCTGGGCCACCGCGATGATGTCGATGCGCGCCGCGGACGAGGCCACCGCGGTGGCCGCCAGGACCAGCCTGCGCGGCTACTTCGACACGCTGACCGCCGCCCGCCGCCGCAGCCCCGGCAGCGACCTGATCAGCTCGCTGGCCACCGCCCGGATCGACGGCAAGGCGCTCACCGACGAGGAACTGGCCGTGCTGGCCATGCTGCTCGTCGTCACCGGCCACGACACCACCACCTACGACATCGGCAACGTGGTCTACACCCTGCTCACCCATCCGGCCCAGCTCGCCCAGGTCCGGGCGAGCCCGGACCGACTGCCGCAGGCCCTGGAGGAGTTGCTGCGGCACATCCCGTTCCGGCAGGGCGTCGGGATCCCGCGGGTCGCCCTGGTCGACGTGGAGCTCGGCGGTCGGCTGATCAAGGCCGGGGACGCGGTGCACGTCTCCTACCTCACCGCCAACCGCGACCCCGCGGTCTACCCGGATCCGGACGTCCTCGACTTCGACCGGCCGGACCCGGCCCCGCACCTGACCTTCGGCCACGGCAGCCACCACTGCCTGGGCTCGCACCTGGCCCGGATGGTGCTGCAGGTCGCCGTCGGCACCCTGCTGGCCCGGTTCTCCGAGCTGCGCCTGGCCGTTCCCGCAGCGGAGGTGGCGTGGAACACCGCCTCCATCTGGCGCTACCCGCTGGCGCTGCCCGTGGCCTGGTAGGCCCCGGCGTCGTCCCCGCCGTGGGCCCGCGGCGGGGTGACCTCCGGCGCGGTGTCCCCGCGGCGCGGTGCCTCAGCGGCCGGTGGTGAGCACCATCCGGAAGCGGGCCTTGCCGCCGGCCATCCTGGCGACGGCGTCCGCGGCGTCCTCCAGCGGCGCCTCCTCGATCCAGGCCCGGACCCCGGTCTGGGCGGCGAACCGCAGGGTGTCCTGGGTGTCCACGGCCGCTCCGGAGGAGTGGGCGTAGATCCGGCGGTCGCCGGCCAGCAACTGCAGGGCGTTGACCTGGAGCGGTTCGGCCGCCACACCGACCACGACCAGCTCGCCGCGGCGGCCGAGGCCGTCGATGGTGGCGGAGATGGCATCGGCGTTGGTGACGGTGGCCAGCACCACCTTGGCACCGCCGAGCGACTGCAGGGCCTTGGCGACGGCGCCCACCGTGCTGTCGATGTAGGTGTCGGCGCCGAGCTGGTGGGCCAGCGCCTGCTTCTCCTGGCCGCGGGCGATGGCGACCGTGCGGAAACCCATCTTCCGGGCGAACTGCACCCCCAGGTGGCCCAGCCCGCCCAGGCCCAGGATCGCGACCGTGTCGCCCGGGCGGGCCGCCGAGCGGCGCAGCGCGTTGAAGACCGTCACCCCGGCGCAGGCCAGCGGGGCGGCCTCGGCGGCGGTCAGCTCGTCGGGGACGGCCGCGAGGGCGACGGCGGGGACCACGACCGAGTCGGCGTAGCCGCCGGGGTAGGCCACCCCGGGAACGGCCAGCTCGGGGCAGAGCACGGCATCGCCGTCGCGGCAGGCGTCACAGCGGCCGCAGCTGCCGCCGTACCAGCCGACCGCGACCCGGTCGCCCGGCTGCCAGCCCTCGACGCCCGCTCCCAGGGCGTCGATCCGGCCCGCGATCTCGTGACCGGGCGTGACCGGAAAGGTGGTGCCGGGCAGGTAGCCGGCGGAGATCAGCAGGTCGGAGTGGCAGACCCCGCAGGCCTCGACCGCGATGCGCACCGCGCCCGGGCCCGGTTCCCGGGGCGCGACCTCGACCAGGACCGGTACGTCACCCGGCGTCGTCACCTGCACCGCGCGCAGCGCAGCCGCGGCGGGCTCGGCAGGGGAGGGAGCAGCCATGGGAGGACCTCTTTCCGCATTCCACGAGGGGGGCCGGTGCCGGCGGGAGGGCCGGCCGGCGTCCGTGCCGACCGTGGCACCTGCTATCCATGGTGGCCATGGATGCCGAGCACGCTCACCCGGACGACCTCGTGCTGCTGCGGGCGGCCTTCGCCGCCGGGTCCGGGTTCACCACCGGCGCCCCCGGGTTCGCCGGTTGGGTCGGGCACTGGACCGCGGGGAAGGAGTGGTGGGACGCCCCCCGGTCCCGGACCAGCGCCGGCAGCATGACGGCGGCGGCCGGCACGGCGACGGTGTGCAGCACGGCCGCGACCGCGAGGTTCTCCGGCAGCGCGGCGCCCGCCGGGTGGGCCAGCGCCACGTACAGCGTGAGCGGCAGCTTCCAGCCGCTCCAGGCGAAGAGCGAGCCGGTGCCCAGCCAGCCGAAGGCCAGCGGCACCCAGCGGGGGAGCCGGGCCGGGCGGCCGCGGCTGATCGCCCAGGTGGCGGCGGAGGCGGTGAGCGCCCACAGCCCGCACACCCCGTTCAGCAGGCGCCACCCGGTCACCCGGTCCGCCGGATGCGCGACACCCGCCGCTCCACCGGCCGCCCAGGAGAGCCAGACCAGACCGACCACCGCCGCGGCACCCAGGGCCCAGGACACCCGCCGCGGCCGGCCCGTGCCGCCGTCGCCGACCCGACCGGCGAACGCCTCCGGCCAGCGCCGCCGGAGGTAGGCGGGCAGGGCGATCGCCAGGCCCAGGGCCTCTCTTACGGATCTTGCCGGGCGCGCGACGCCGGGCATCCCGCCTGGACGCACCGGCGGACCATCCAAGTACGACCCAGTACGAGGACGATCCGCCGGCACGCCCAGCCGGGCGCCCAACGCCGCGCGCTGATCCGACAAGATCCGTAAGAGAGGCCCTGGCCCCATCCCCACGAAGCTGAGCTGGATCAGCCCGGCCTCCCAGCCCGGCATCACCGGATCGTGGCCGGCCTGCCGGGGCCCGCCGTCCGACCCGCCCAGCAGCGCGTCCAGGACGGCGTACGGCAGCATGGCGACCAGGAAGCCCGAGCCGACCCACGCGACGAACGCCACCAGCGGGCCCGGGAGCCGCATGCCCCAGGGCCGTACCAGGGCCAGGGCCATGGCGATCCCGATGCCCGCCATGCCGACGGTCGTGGTGTTGAGCACCACCCACCCGGGCAGGCTGAACCCGTCGCCGATCGGCAGCAGCCCGACGATCGCGCCGACCACCCAGGTGACCTTGATCAGCGCGTAGGGCGTCATCACCAGCGCCGCCCCGTAGGCCGCGAGCCGACCCGCTCGGTCCAACCGGTCCGTCCGGTCCATGGGGTTCCCCCTCCCGCTCCGCTCCAGGAACCCCACTCTGCTCGACGGTCCCGCCCCGCCGCCTCACACCCGAGACCGATCCCCATCCCCCGCCCGGGGGAGCCGAGGGGCTGCGGGCCGTGCCTCCAGGTGCGTCAACTCGTTTGTAACCACCGGATGTTGACGAAACATCACAAGAGTGTAACGGGGCTGCTGTTGCCGCCGATCCGCGCCTAGCATCCAACGAGACGCGGAAGGGAGGGCCTTTGATCCGCTGGGGATTCATCGGCGCCGGCTCGATCGCCCGAAGCAACCTCGCCCCCGCGGTCCACCGCACCGCGGGCTCGGTCCTGCAGGCCGTCGCCGCCCGCGACCCGGCCCGGGCCGCGGCGCTGGAACCGCTGACCGCCTACCAGGAGTACGCCCGGGTGATCGAGGATCCCCGGGTCGACGTGGTCTACGTCTGCCTGCACAACAGCGCGCACCACCCCTGGGTGCTGCGGGCTCTGGAGGCGGGCAAGCACGTGCTGTGCGAGAAGCCGCTGGGCCTCTCCGTCGCCGAGGCCGCCGAGATGGTCGGGGCGGCGACCAGGTGCGGACGGTTGTTGGTGGAGGCCTCCTGGAACCGCTGGCACCCGCGGACCCGGGCGCTGGAGCAGTTGCTCGACGGTGGCCGGATCGGTGACGTCCTTGATGTCACCGCCCAGTTCACCGGTGTTCGGCCGGCGGCGCACAACTACCGGCAGGACCTGGCGCTCGGCGGCGGCGCGCTGCTCGACCTCGGGTGCCACGCGGTCGGCGCCGTGCTCGGCGCCTTCGGCTGGCGGACGCCCGACCGGGTCGCCGCTGTCCTGGTCGGTCGACCGGGCCAGGCGGACCACCGGACCACGGCGAGCCTGCGCTTCGGCGCCGGTACCGCCGTGGTCGACGTCGGCTTCGCGGACCGCCCCGCCCAGCGGCTCGAACTCCGCGGCACGGCCGGCGGGATCGAGCTCGACCGCGCCGCGTTCACCGCCGGGGCCGCGCCGGCCCGGCTCCGGGTGCGGAACGGGTCGGGCGTCGAGGAGCTGAGCTACCCGGCCTGCGACGCCTACCAGTTGATGGTGGCCGAGGTCGCCCGTGCCGCGGCCGGCGAACCGGCCCACCTGGTGCCGCCGGCGCAGTCCGTCGCCATCGCGGGCGCGGTCGACCGGATCCGGGCGAAGGCGGGGCGCACCTGAGCTCCTGGACGAGTGGTCTCGGGTCGGAACTGACGGCGACACCGTGACAGGACGGCGGTGGCGAGCCAGTGTTCGGCGTAGTGGTCGTCGTCGCCGGCGCCGAGGCGGCCGAAGACGTCGCGGCGGCGGTGGTCGGCGGCCGGGGCCAGGGCGGCGGTGAGCCGGGCGGCGGTGTGGCAGCCGGTGCGGCGCAGCGCGGCCGCGTCCGTGGCGGCACTGCCGTTGCGCGCCGACTCGATGACGGCGCGTCGGCCGCCGGTGACCGCGAGCTCCACCTGGCGGCGGACCCGCCAGAGCGGGGCGTCGGCCAGCGGGTCGGGGTCGGGGCCGGCTGCGTCGTCCGGGCCGGGCACGGCCGGGTCCGGGGCGGCCGGTGGCAGGTGGGTGCCCTGGAGCAGGTCGTAGCCGAGGTCGGCGCGCCCCTGCCACTCCGCCGGCAGCACCAGCGTGGCGGCCGCGCCCGGTACCGGGGCGACGGCCAGCGGGCGCAGGGTGGCGCTCCGGTCGGGGTCGACCCGGGCGAGCACCCGGATCCGCAGGCCCGGCCGGCCGGCGAGCCGGGCGAGGTTGGCGGTGTGGGCCAGCTCCGGATGCCCGTTGGCGGCGACCAGCCGGATCAGCGGGCCGTGGGCCGCGCCGGTCGCCGGATCCAGCTCACGGGCCAGCACGGCATCGGCGGCGGCGCCGAGCACCACCAGGTCGCAGCCGACCGGGCGGCGCAGCTGTTCCGTCTGGTCCGGGTCGCCGAGCGGGCCGTCGGCCAGGCGTTCGGCCGCGGCCTGGGCCAGCGGGCGGGCGAACAGGTCGGCGAGCGGACCGGTGGACCAGGGCAGTCCGGCCAGCGGCGTGGCCCGCACGGCGCGCCCGGCGCCCAGCCGGCCGTCACCCGAGACGGTGGCGCCCGAGATCAGCAGGCCGCAGCGGGAGAGCTTGGCGTGGTCCAGCCCGGCGGCACCCAGGGCGAGCGGCGCGTCCCCGGCGGAGCGGGCCCGGGCCGGACCGCCCGGCTTGATGTCGGCCACCGAGAGCCAACGGCCGTCCTCGGTGACCAGGTGGGTCACCACGCCGCCGTACCCGGTGGCGGTCAGCACCGGTTCCCGGCAGACCCCGAAGACCCGCAGCGCGCCGCCCGGGCGGTAGGCGCGGCGGGCGGTGCCGAGCACCGCCGGATCGGCCGGGCCGGAGCGCAGCAGCGCGCAGGTCAGCAGCAACTCGCGCAGTGCGGCGGCCAGGTCGGCGGTGCGGTGGCTGCTGTACCGGGCCCGGGCGCTGCGCAGGCCGCGGACCACCCGCAGGGCGGCGGCCTCGGCCCGGTGCAGGTCGGCCAGTCGCGCGGTGTGCGCGGCGCGCAGCAACTCGGCCTGCGGGACGGCGCCGGCGCCGGGGACCCCGGCGGCCAGCACGGCGGCGGCCGCGGCCCAGAGCGCGTCGGCCGCCTGCTGCTGGGCGGGGGTGAGTGCGACGGGACCGGCGGGGGTGGGCGCGGGCGGGGCGGGGGTGGGCGTGGCGGTGGTCGATGCGGACGGCTCGGCGGAGGCGGTCGGGGTGGTCGGGCCGGCCGGGTCGGCCGGTTCCGGGGACGCGGGAGCCTCGGCATCGGTCGCGTCCGCGGCCGGCGGGTCGGCGATCGGGCAGCAGGCCAGCACCGCCGCCCGGTGCAGGCAGCGCGGCGCGAGCAGGCAACTGCACCGGGCCAGGGCAGCCTCGGTGACCGCGCCGCCGGGGCCGGGCGCCAGGGTGACCAGCGCGTCCTCGCCGCAGCGCACGGCCACCGCGCCCGCGCCCTCGTCCGGTGCGGCCAGCAGCGGCAGGGCGGCGTACTGCTCGACGGCGGCGTCGAGCTTCTTGCGCAGCCGGGTGGTCAGCGCCTCCACCGCGGCCGCCGCCACCTCGGGGGCGACGGGCGGCAGGCGGAGTTCGTCGGGAGCGGTCATCGGGTCTCCGGTCATGGGGTTTCGCCGCGGAGGCGGTCGCCGACCCAGCGGGCGAGCGCGAGGGGGCTGAGGGCGGCCACCGGCATCCCGGCGGCGACGAGTTGGCGGGCGACGGGCACCGAGTACCGCGGGGTGCCGGAGTCGTCCAGGGCCGCGCAGCCCAGCAGGTGTGCCCCGGAGGAGGCCAGCGAGCGGACCTCGCCGAGCAGGCCGCCCAGCGGGTAGCCCTCCTCGAAGTCGCTCACCACCACCACGAGGGTCCGGCTGGGCACGGTGACCAGGGAGCGGGCGTGCGCCAGCGCCGCGGCGATGTGCGTACCGCCGCCGACCCGGACCTCGAGGAGCAGCGAGAGCGGGTCGCTCACCCGGTCGGTGAGGTCGGCCACCTGGGTGGAGAAGGCCAGGAAGTGGGTGCTGAGCGTCGGCACCCCGCCCAGCACGGCGGCGGTCAGCGCGGACCAGATCACCGAGGCCTCCATCGACCCGGACACGTCGACCACCAGGATCAGCCGCCAGTCCGCCTCCCGCCTGGAACGGGTGCTGAACACCGGCTGCTCGGGCACCACCACGGTGCGACCGTCCGTCAGCCGCCGGGTGTGCGCCAGGTTGGCCCGCAGGGTGCGCGGCAGGTCGATCCGCCCGCCCGGGCGCCGGGTCGGCCGCGGGGTGGCGAGGCCGGTGAGCGCGGGGCGCAGCCGGGTGGCGAGTTCGCGGGCCAACTCGTCGACCAGACGGCGCACCAGCGGGCGCAGCCGGGTCAACTGCTGCTCGGGCATGCCCCCGGCCAGGTTCAGCACCGAGGTCAGCAGCTCCATCGAGGGGCGGACGGACGCCGGGTCGAGCTGGGTGAGCACGTCGGTGCGGCCCGCGTCGGCCGCGGCGGCCAGCACCTCCTCGCGGACCTCGGAGCCGAACAGGGCCGTCAGCTCCTCGGACCACTCGCGGGCGGTGGGGAACGAGGCCTCCTGCCCGCCACCCCGACCACCGCGGTCGAGGTCGCCGGCGCCTTCGCCGCGGCCGGCGCCGTAGAGCTCGTCGAGCGCCTGTGCGTAGCGGCGGGCGCCCGCGGGCAGCCGTTCCGGCTCGCGGCCGAGCAACAGCCGCCAGCGGTCGGCGGGGCGGAGGCGGTGCGAGGCGGTGGGCTCGGGTGCCGGGTCGGCGGCGGGCGCGGAGCCGGGGGTGGGCTCGGGGGACCCAGGGGAGCGCTCGGGGGAGCCAGAGGTGGGCTCGGGGGAGCCAGGGGTGGGTTCGCCCGCCGGCGCGGCGGGGGCGGCTGCGGCATCCGGTGCGGCCGGCGTGCCCAGGCCGAGGGCGGCGAGGGTGGTGGCGGCCGCCGCGTCGGCCGCGGTCCAGAGCGCGAGCAGCGCGGGCGACGCCGCGAGCGTCAGGTCGGGGCGCTCGCCGAGCCGTTCGGCGACGGTGTCCAGCAGCCGGCCGCGCCCGGCGGGGCTGAGCGCGTCGAAGCCGGCCCGCAGCGCGGGCAGCCGGGACAGGAACCCGTCGTCGGAGAGCGCGTCGATCCGGCCCAGCAACGGGTCGAGGGCGTCCGGCGCGTACTGCAGCAGCGGGCCGCCGGCGGTCAGCAGGCCGGTCAGCTGCCGGGCCAGCCGACGGCGGCCGTCGGGGTCCGCGGCCGCGTCGACCCAGCCGGTGGCGCGGGTGCCCAGCCGGTCGGCCGGGTCCAGGTCGAGCAGCACCCGGGCGGCCGGCGCGGCTCCCTGGATCAGCGGCGAACCGGTCCGGGCCAGGGTGTCGAGCGCGGCGTCCAGGCGCAGGCCGAGCCGGTGGTCGCCGGCCCGGGTGGCGAGGGCGACCAGCGCGCCCGCGTCCGCAGGGTCGTCGCTGCCGGCCAGGCCGGGCAGGCCGCGCACTGCGGCGTCCAGCAGGGTGCCGGCCAGGTCGGCCGCCAGCGCCTTGGCGGCGGGCCCGGTACCCGGCAGGTGGTCGAGCCGCAGCGCCTCCAGCAGGTCGAGCGCGTCGAGGAGTTCGGGCAGGGTCGCGGTGGCCGGCAGCAGTTCCGCGGCCTCGTCGAGCCGCTCGGCGACCAGGTCGGGCAGGTCGCAGCCCGCGGCCTCGCGCAGGCCGGTCAGCAGCTGGCGGCAGGTCGCCCCGCCGTCGGCGGCCTGGCGGCGCGCAGCCTCCCGCAGGGTGCCCGCGGCGGCGAGCTCGGCGGAGACCCCGCGCACCCCGGCCAGGTCCAGCCGGGCGGCGGTGGCCGGGGTCCAGGAGAGCTGCCAGCGGGTGGAGAGCGCGGTGCCGTCGCCGGTGCCGGCGACGGGGAGCGGCTTGCCGTAGCCGATGCCGCAGACCGCCAGCCGCTGCAGCAGCACCTCGCGGCGCCGGTCCAGCGGGGAGCGGAGCGGGTCCAGCCGCAGCTCGCGGGAGTCGGGGTCGTCGGGGCCGGGCAGCCGCAGGGCGGTCAGCTCGGCCTCGACGGACGGGCCGAGGCCCGAGCGCGGCGTGCCCGGCGCGAGCCGGCCGCGGTCGGTGCCCACCAGCACCGTCTCCACGGCGCGGGCCAACGCCCGGCCGCGGCCGTGCAGTTCGCCCTGGCCGAGGACGGCCGTGACCGCCTCCAGCAGTTCGCCGCGGCCGGGCGCCGGCAGGTCCCGCAGCCGGGCCAGGTCGCCGGCCAGCCGCAGGGCCTCGGCCGCCTCCCCGGTCCCGGCGGGGTGGCCGGCCGCGCGCAGCTCCCGGCACAGCTCGGTGATCGCGCGGGCGGCGGCCTGGTGCAGGCGGTCCGGGTCGCCCTGGGCGCCGAGGACGGCCTGCTGCCAGCGCGGGTCCCGGATGCCGGCGGGGTAGCCGGAGCGGGCGTCGAGCAGGTCGAAGGTGTAGGGGACCAGGGAGGTGACGGTGGGGGCGGGGGCGCCTTCCGTGCCGGGGGCGGTGTCCGTGCTGGGGGTGGCGGCTGAGGGCTCGGTCGCAGCGGCTGCGTTGTCGAGCAGCGCCGGGCCGTGGAAGGCCCCGACGACGGCGGCGACCCGGCGGCCGCCGGCGGCGGCCCGGGCGATCACCCGGCGCATGTGGGCCTCGCGTGCCAGGTCGTCGGCGGGCACGCCGCCGCGCGTGGTCGCGTCGTGGCGCAGCGCCCAGCCGACGGCCAGCGCGGCGCGCCGCACCTCCTCCGGGGTGCTGCCCGGGGCGCGGACCTCGACCGAACGGTCCCAGAGGTCGTCCCCGTCCCGGCCGGTGCCGGCCGCGCCCAGCGCGTCGGCGTACCGGGGGGTGGAGGGGGTGGGTGTGAGTGCGGGCGCGGATGTCGGTGTGGGGTGGCCGGCCGTGGCGGGGGTGGTGGTGGCGGGTGTGGTCGGGGTGTTGGCGGGTTGTGGGCCGGCCGCGGCCTCGGCGGCCGTGGGCCCGGGCGCCGACGCTGTCTCGGTGTCCGGCGCCCCCGCTGGCGGGGGCGTTCCGCCGGCTGACCAGCCGCGGTCGCCCAGGGGCAGGTCGCAGCAGAGCACCTCGACGCCGTGCTCATGGGCCCAGCGGATGGCGGCGAGTTCGGGGGAGAAGTCGGCGAACGGGTAGAACGCGAGCTGCCCGGCCGCGTCCGTGCCGGCCAGGGCGACCGGGGCGAGGGTGCCGGGGTCAGCCAGGTGCGGCAGCCAGGACCGGAAGTCGGTCGGCAGCTCGACGCAGAGCACGTCCGGGGCGGCCTGCTTCAGCAGGTCCGGCACCACCGCGGCCAGCGCCGGGCTGTGGTGCCGCACGCCGATCAGGTACGGCCGGGCGCAGTCGGCGAGCGCCTCCAACGCGGCCCGCGGATCCTGGCGGTCGGCCGGGTCCCGGATTCCGGCGGGGTCGCCCGGGGTGGTCAGGTCGGCTGGGTCATCCGTCGGTGCACCTGGGGCACTCGGATCGGTCGGGCGGGCCAGTTCGGCCAGGTCGGCCGGGGAACGGGAGTCGGTCACCGCAGGTCCTCCCGCAGGTCCCAGAGGCGGCGCCAGAGCGCGGAGCCGTCCTCGGCGCGCCGCCGCACCGGGCCGTCCCAGTAGCCGAGCAGCCGGCCGTGGTCGGCCGGGTCGTCCTTGCGGACGGCGCCCAGCAGGTGACCGGGGACCAGGTCGAGGACGTCGCCGCCCGGCAGGTAGGCCCGGGCCAGGCCGAGCGAGGCGGCCACCTGGACGGCCTCGGCGGTGGAGAGCACGGTACCGGGGCGCTCCACGTCCCAGCCCTCGGTGGAACGGCCGGTGCGCAGGTCGCGGAAGACGGTGACCAGCACGTCCAGCACCGCGTCGTCGACGCCGAAGGCGGCGCCGGCCCGCTGCACGGCGGCGGTGGCCTGGGTACGGACCAGTTCGGTCTCCGCGGCCGCGTCGGCGATCGGGTGCACGGTCTCGAAGTTGAACCGCCGCTTGAGCGCCGCGGACATCTCCGAGACGCCGCGGTCGCGCAGGTTCGCGGTGGCGATCACGGTGAAGCCGGCCACCGCGGCGATGGTGGCGTCCGGGGTGCCGGCCAGCTCCGGGACGCTCACCCGGCGGTCGGAGAGGATCGACACCAGGGCGTCCTGCACCTCCGGCAGGCAGCGGGTCACCTCCTCGATCCGGGCGACCTTGCCGCTGCGCATCGCGGTCAGCACCGGCGAGGCGACCAGGGCCTGCGGGGTGGGGCCCTGGGCGAGCAGCAGTGCGTAGTTCCAGCCGTAGCGGAAGGCGTCCTCGGTCGTGCCGGCGGTGCCCTGCACGGTGAGTTCGCTGCTCCCGCTGACCGCGGCCGACAGCAGCTCGGAGAGCATCGACTTGGCGGTGCCGGGCTCGCCGACCAGCAGCAGCCCGCGCTCACCGGCCAGGGTGACCACGCAGCGCTCCACCAGTGCCCGCTCGCCGACGAACTTCCGGGCGATCACCAGCTTGGCCGGCAGCGCGCCGTCCTTGCGGCGCTTGGGCGGCAGGGTCAGGGCATCGCCGCCGCTGCCGCACACGAAGGTCACCACCGCACTCGGGGTGAGCGCCCAGCCGGGCGGGCGGGGGCCCTCGTCGTGGGCGGCGAGGAAGGCGAGCTCGGTCGCGTACCGCTGTTCGGCGGGCAGCACCTGCCGGGCCGGCGCGCCCTCCTCGGGGGCGGTCGCGGTGCGGGCGGTCGTCGGGGTCATGGGGTCACGTCCTCTGGGGTCGAAAAGTCGAAAAGTCGATATCGAAGGGCGAAGTCGACAAGGGGAAGCGGGCAGCGCCGCCCGGGTGGGGTGCGGTCGGGCGACGGCACCCCACCCGGTCGGACCGTCAGCGACGGCGGCCGCGGCGGGCCTTGGGCGCCTTCAGCTCCTCGAAGCGCGGCAGGTCGCCGTCCAGCAGCCGCTGCCAGGCCCGCCGGTAGAGCGCCGCGGCCGGCTCCACGGGCACCTGCGCGCCGGGCAGGCCGCCACCCGGCAGACCGTCACCCCGCAGCAGCGGGAGCTTCCAGGTCTCCAGCGGCAGCCGCGGGCTGCGCTCCTCGGTCCAGCCGCCGGGCAGGAACAGGGTGCGTCCGGCCCGGCTGCGGGTGGCCTGCACCACCAGGTCGGTGGCCGCGAGTTCGGCCCGGGCGGCCTTGAGCCGGGCCGGTCGCCAGCCGGTCCAGCGGGCGGTGGTGCGGTCGGTCGGGTCGGGCATGGCCAGCAGCATCAGGTAGAGCGCGGCGGCGTCCGCACCGAGCCCGTGCCGTTCGGCGACGGCCCCGACCAGCTCGGGCACCGAGCGCGACGGGTCCTGCGGCCACCAGGTGCCGTCCGGGCCGCGCTCGCCGGCCACCGGGTCGCCGGGGTCGGCGAGCAGCGCCTCGAAGGCCGCCGAGCGGGCCGCCTTGAGCGCGGTCTCGGCCGGGAACGGCTCGGCGTCGGCCCGCAGCACCGGCAGGTACGGGTCCTCGCCGGCCGCGTCCAGCAGCGCGGTGCGCAGCGCCGGGGCGGGCTGGTCGTCGTGGGTGGCCAGCAGCACCGCGCCGTACCGCTCGTAGCCCTCGCCGGTCTCGGTCGGCGTGCCCGCGATCTTGCGGAAGCCGGACAGGCTGACGTAGCGGTTCAGGTCGAGCAGCAGCTCGGGGTTGGCCAGCCGGGCCCGGACCGCGGCCAGTGCCGCCGGCAGGGCGGCCCGCAGCGGGTGTCCGGCGGGCAGCCGGTGGGCCAGCCAGCCGGCGGTCGTGATCGCCGCGACCAGGGTGGCCGCGGTGAAGCCGGTGCGCTTGTCGTCGACCGGGGCGGCCCGGTCGGCCTTGATCCGCCAGGCCAGGTCCTCGGTGAGCACCGCGGACGAGCCGGGCGCCAGCACCGCCTCCAGCGCCTGCCGGGTCGGCCAGTCGGTGCGCAGGGTCTTGTTCGCCTCCGTCAGCAGGTCCTCCGGGACGGCGACCCGCCGGCCCACCAGCTCGTTCCAGAGCAGCGCCGCCGCCTCGACGTCCGGCCCCTCGTCCCACAGCCGGGCCGGGTCGGCGGGCACCAGCGCGGCGAAGAACCGTCGGCAGGTGGTGGTGTCGAGGCGGCGCAGCTCCTCCCGGGCCGCGGCCGCGTCCGCGACCTTCAGCCCGAGCAGCGCCCGGGTCTCGGCGGGCAGGAAGTTGCGCTGCCAGTCCTCGATCCGCGGCAGGCCGGCCAGCAGCAGCGTGGCCATGGTGGCGGTGACGCCGGTGAGGTCGGCGAACCGGGCGGCCGCGGCCGGGAACCAGGGGGCCGGTTCGCGCTCGGCCGCGCAGGCCAGCAGCGCGGCCGCCCGGTCGTCCGGCAGCGTGCGCTGCGGCGCGGTCGAGCCGAGCAGGGTGTAGGGCGCGGGCACGGTGAACCGCTCGGCCGGGTCGTGGAAGAGCGCGCTGGACACCAGGCCGCCGTCGTCCTGCGCGGTGTCGCCGACGAAGAGCAGGAACGCGCCGTCGCCCAGCGCCAGCAGCCGGTGTTCGTTGCGCTGCCGGCGGTTGCCGGTGCGGGCGGGGGTGTGGGCGGCCGGCAGCCGCAGCCGGACGGTGCGCCAGCGGGCGGTGCCCGCGGCGGTGGTCAGGCCGATCCGGGCCAGCGCCTCGAACAGGCCGCGCAGCGCGACCCGGTCCACAGGCGTGCTGGTCGCCGCGACCGCGCGCAGCGCGACCGCGTCGGCCAGCTCCGGCACCGCCGTCCAGTCCAGCCGGCGGACCGGCGCCTCGACGGCGTCCAGGTGCACGGTCCCCGGCGCCGCGGCCGCGGTGTCGGGGTGCGCGGCGCGGGCCAGGAACCAGAGCTGCTCCGCGGCGTGCCGGGTCTGCTGCCCGCTGCCCCACCAGCGCTCGACCGCGCCGAGCCCGCAGAGCGCCCAACCGAGCTCCTCGTCCCCGGGGCCGGGCACCTCCGCGGCCGGCTCCTCGGTGCCGGCCAGCACCCGCTCCAACCGCTCGACCACGGCGTCCAGTTGCTGCTGCGGTCCGGTCGCGAAGCGGATCACCCCGGCGATGCCGGCGAGCAGCGCCGGGTCGGTGACCTGCGGCAGCAGCGCCGCGACCGCGGCCGTCAGCTGCTCCGGGTGGTCGGGGTGGACCGCGGCGGCCGCCTTGAGCAGGGCGGCGGCCGTCTCCTCGGTCAGCCCGCGCAGCGCGGCCGAGCCCTGCGGGTCGCGCGGGCGCAGGTAGTGCCAGTAGCGCAGCGGCGGCAGGATCGGGGTGCCCTCGGCGAAGGTGCCGGGCGTGTTGTCGGTGCGGGCGGTGGCGGTGGTGACGCCGTCCTGGTCGACCAGCCGGATGCTGTAGCTGCCGTCCCAGACCACGGCCTGCGGCCGGGCGGCGCCGGGGAACTCCAGCAGGTGCAGCGGCTTGCCGCGGCGGGCGGGCACGGTGACGCTGCGTCCGGCCTGGTCCTCGCCGCGGTGCGAGCCGTCCGGCAGGTGGAGCAGCCGCCAGCCGAGCACCCCGCCGACCGGCTCCCCGGCGGTGGCCGGCAGCGGGTCCGGGGCCGGGCGGACCCAGCCGTCCTCCAGCACGCTGCCCGCCGGGGCGGTGCGCAGCGCGTCGGCCAGGAAGGCCGGTGCGCAGGGGCGGCCGACGGTGTCGGTGGCCGGGTCGTAGTCGTGCCACTCGGGCCGCTCGGCGCCCTCGACGAGCAGCCGCACCCAGTACCCGCGCCCGTCGCCGATCACCTCGCGCTCGGCGGGCAGCGCGGTGTCGCCCGCGTGCACGACGCCGTGGCCGCCGGTGCGGCCGCCGCTCGGCAGCGGCAGGCCGTGGCTGTTCAGCGCACCCAGCCAGTAGGTGCGCTTGCCGCGGCAGGAGGTGGCCTCCGGCATGGTGAAGACCTGGTCGGCCTTGGTGTGCCAGTAGCCGAGGTGGCGGCTGCTGTTGGCCCGTGAGCGCCACTGGACCAGCAGCGAGCCGTCCACGTAGTGGAAGCCGTGCTCGGTCGGGTCGCCGGCCGGGATCCGCAGGTCGTGGCTGAGCACGGTGCCCTCGGCGTCCAGCACCCGGGCCTGGCCGGCACCGGCCGCGATCAGGTGCGGCCAGGCGTCGGCGACCACGATCTGCTCGATGTCCTTGGGTGCGACCAGCTCGGCGGCGGCCCGATCCCAGGCGGGCCAGCCCAGTTCGTCCAGCAGACCGGCGCGCAGGGCGCGGGCCAGCAGGCCGGACAGGTCGGTGCCGGCGACCGCCCGCACCTCCTCCTCGGCCAGCGCCAGCACCTCGCCGGGCAGCCAGGACAGCCGCTGGTAGGCGTTGCTCAGCTCGGGCAGACCGGCCGCGCCGGAGGCCCGGGCGACCGCGGCCATCCAGGCGGCGAGCAGCGGCCGGCCGCCGGGCGAGTCGATCAGCACCGCGAAGGCGTGCCGGCCGGAGTCGTTGTTGCCGAGCCGGTCGGCGCCGAGCCGGAAGGCGGTGTGGAAGCGGGGATCGGCGGCCAGCGCCAGCAGGTCGCGCTGCGGGTCGGGGCGCTGGTCGGCCTGCGGGGTGGCCTGGTGCGTGGCGCGCTGGTCGGCGGACCGGCCGGGCTGCTGGTGGTGCTGCGCCCAGCCGTCCAGGTGCAGCGCGGCGTGCTCGCCCGGGTCGGCCACCGGCACCCCGAGGGCGAGCAGCTGGTCCAGCAGGTCGACGTCGCTCTCGGGGACCGGCACGGCGCTGCCGGCCGCCGTGTGCTCGCTGCGCAGCCGCTCCGCCAGGTGCTCGACCAGCGGGTAGAGCGCGGCGATCCGCGGCTGTCCGCGCCAGTGGCGGGTGCCGCGCCAGGTCAGGAAGCGGGTGAACCAGCCGGCGGTGCCGTCGGCCGGGCGCTGCGCCGCGGGCAGCGCGTCGTCGTGCAGGCCCGCGGTGGCGCCGGCCTCGGTGAGGACGGCCAGCCAGAGTGCCGGCGCCGCCTCGTCGCCGGTGGTCGGCATCAGGTCGAGCAGCCGGCCGCGCACGGCCTCCTCGCGCCGGGCCAGGTCGACGAGCGCCTCGCGGTGGCGCTGCCACCAGCCGGCGCCGGCGCGCAGCGTGGCGGGCAGGTCGAGCAGCTCGGCCAGGTAGTCGCCCTCGGCGGTCAGCGGGTCGGCGCCGGCGGCCCGGGCCAGCCGGCGCAGGTCGGTGGCCATCACCGCGGACGGCTCCAGGCCACCGGCGGTGCGGCGCACGCAGAGCCGGCGGAACCGGTCGAAGGCCTCGGCGGCCGGCACCCGGGTGCTCAGCTCCTTGGCGTACCCGGAGAGCACCTTGACGGGCAGTGCGCCGGCCAGCGCGAACTCCAGGAAGACCGCGTCCAGGCGCTGCTCGTCCACCGCCAGGCCGTGCTGGGCCTCCGCCTTGCGGGCCCGGGCGAACAACTGGGCGGCGTAGGAGGCGTTCTCGACGCCGAGGAAGACCCGGGCGGCCTGCTCGTAGAAGGTCGGCAGGAAGTGCGGCACGGCCGCGGCCAGCCGCTCGCCGAGGGCCTGGTAGGCCTCCAGGGCGTTCTTCGGCTTGGCGGTGGCCTGCCGGGCGATCCGCTCCAGCTCGGGGACCACGGCCAGTGCGTGGTGGCCGTCCGCCGGGTGGTGCGCCAGCACCCACTCGGGGAAGCCCAGCGCCTGGCGCAGGCCGAGCCCGACCGTCACCGGCTCGCCGTCCGGCTCCAGCCCGAGGAAGCCCGCGACCAGGTCCTCGGCCGCACCCAGCTCGCCCGGCACCAGGCGGACCACGACCCGCCCGTCCAGGCCCGGGTGGCGGTAGCCGCGGGTGGTCAGCGGCACGGCGCGCTCGCCGGCGCCGCGGGTGCCCGGCGGCAGGACCGCCCCGGCCCGCAGCAGTTCCGCGGCCTGCTCCTCGGTCATCATGGTGTCCCCCTGCTGTTCCTGCTCGCTGCGCGTGCTCATGCGCCCTTGCCCTCCTCGACCGTGCGGCCCGCGTACAGCGCCGCGGCCATCCGCATCCCCTCCGACCAGGCGACCGGACCGACCTCGCGCAGCGTCAGCAGCCGGCCGTCGGCGTCCCGCCAGCAGAGCGCGCCGGTCTCCGCGACGCCGTCGTAGTACGGCTCGCCGATCCACACCGCGGGTTCCAGGGTCCGCCCGGCGTCGCGCACCCGACCGGTCGCGTAGCCGCCGGAGACCCGGTAGCCGAGCGAACTCGCCCGGGCGGCCAGGCCGAACCGCGAGGCGAACCGGCCACCGGCGAACTCCCGTACCTCGGTGGCCTTCTCGGGCAGCTCGGCGGGCTTGTGCCAGGTCGCCCGGTGGATCTGGTCCACCCCCTGGACCACCCCCAGCTCGGCGGCGAACTCCCGCAGCTCGTCCAGGTCCTCGAGCAGCACCGGGTGCGGCAGGGTGACCGTGGCGGGGGAGATCCGCACCGTCTCGCCGTCCAGGTCGACCAGGCGCAGTTCGCCGTCGGGGGTCGCGTCCCGCAGGAACCCGACCTCCTCGGCCCCCTCGCCGACCACCGCCAGGTCGCGCAGCGCCGCCTGCCACGCCTCGTCCGGCCAGACCCGGGCCAGCAGCCCGGTCGGCACCGGCAGCGAGGACACCATCCAGGCGTCCACCTGCGCCCGGCAGGACGCGGCGTGGCCCTCCAGCCAGCTCGCGAACCGCCGCAGCCGCTCCGTCTCGGGGTGCTCCCGGACCGCCTTGGGCACCGACTTCAGAACCCTGCCGCCGCCGCGACCGCGCGTGGACCGCGCCGTCACCCGCCCCTCCACCAGGGCGACCTCGTACCCGTCGCCCGCCGCCAGCCAACCCATTTCCGGCCCCACCTCGTGCTAGACACGTCGTCAGAAACCCCGCGGCAGATCGGGGGTCCGGACACCCCGCTCGCGGTGATGGTGGGAAAGCTAGCGCCCGGCACGGACAACGGACGGCCCAGCCGTGGTGACCCGCTGCGACCTGGGGTCGGACCGGGCGGCGGGGCGGGGGTGCTCGCTGTACGCACCAGGCGGGGGCGGGGGCGGCGTATGGCGGAGATCACAGGCGTGGGGCGGGCGGCGCGGCTGGGCGCGTCAAGGAGCGGGCGCGCGGGCGGTGCTCCGCGTGGCGCGGGCCGGGGCCTTGACTTGGGGTGGGGATGCTGGATTACTGGACCTTGCCGCGTGCAGACCGAATGTTCGGTCGGTACCAGTCCGGATCCAGGGTGGTGGACCGCATGATGCAGACCTCCGGCAGTCGGCCGCAGCGCCTGGGCGAGCCGTTGCCCGCCGAGCTGCTCGACGCGGGGGAGCGGCTCTCCCGGGCGGAGCTGCAGGAGCTGCAACTGGCCCGGTTGCAGGCCACGCTGCGCCACGCCTACCAGCACGTGGAGCTGTACCGGCGGAAGTTCGACGCGGCCGGGGTCACCCCCGCCGACTGCCGCAGCCTGGCGGACCTGGCGAGGTTCCCCTGCACCACCAAGGCGGACCTGCGCGACACCTACCCCTTCGGCATGTTCGCCGTCCCGATGGACCGGGTCCGCCGGCTGCACGCCTCCAGCGGGACCACCGGCCGCCCGGTGGTGGTCGGCTACACCGAGCGCGACCTGGACACGTGGGCGGACGTGATGGCCCGCTCGATCCGGGCCGCCGGCGGGCGCGCCGGGCAGAAGGTGCACGTCAGCTACGGGTACGGGCTGTTCACCGGCGGCCTCGGCGCCCACTACGGCGCCGAGCGGGCCGGGTGCGTGGTGATCCCCGCCTCGGGCGGCATGACGGCCCGCCAGGTGCAGCTGATCCAGGACTTCGAGCCCGAGGTCATCATGGTCACCCCGTCCTACCTGCTCACCCTGCTGGACGAGTTCGAGCGCCAGGGCGTCGACCCGCGCGGCACCTCGCTGCGGGTGGGCATCTTCGGGGCCGAGCCGTGGACGGAGGAGATGCGCCGCGAGATCGAGGAGCGGATGGACATCCACGCCGTCGACATATACGGCCTGTCCGAGGTGATCGGCCCGGGGGTCGCCCAGGAGTGCGTGGAGACCAAGGACGGCCTGCACGTCTGGGAGGACCACTTCTACCCCGAGGTGGTCGACCCGCTCACCGACCAGGTGCTGCCCGACGGCGAGCAGGGCGAGCTGGTGCTCACCTCGCTGACCAAGGAGGCGCTGCCGGTCATCCGCTACCGCACCCGGGACCTGACCCGGCTGCTGCCCGGCACCGCCCGGCCCGTCTTCCGCCGGATCGAGAAGATCACCGGGCGCTGCGACGACATGATCATCCTGCGCGGGGTCAACCTCTTCCCCAGCCAGATCGAGGAGATCGTGCTCCGCACCCCCGGGGTGGCCCCGCACTTCCAGCTCCGGCTGACCACCCGCGGCCGGCTCGACCACCTGACCGTGCAGGTCGAGGCGCGCGCCACCGCCGGCCCCGGGCAGCGCGAGGCCGCGGCCCGGGCGATCGCCCAGGGGGTCAAGGACGGCATCGGGGTGAGCGTGGAGGTGGCGGTGGTCGAGCCGGAGACCCTGGAGCGCTCGGTCGGCAAGATCCGGCGGGTCCGGGACCTGCGCGAGCGGTAGGGGTAGCGGCGCGTGGTGGTCCGGCGCCGACGTCAGCCCGGCTGCCCGTTCGGGGCAGCCGGCGGGCCACCGTGGTCAGCCCACCGGTTCCGGGGTGATCGCGGCGTACTGGGCGCGCAGCCGGTCCAGGACCGGGTGTTCGGCCGGGAACTCCACCGCGCCGACGGCGGCGATCGGGCGCACCCCGACCGCCGCGTTGGTGGCGAACGCGGCCTGCATCGTGGGCAGTTCGTCGAGCAGTACCGGGCGGGTCAGGTGGCCGGGGGCCTCGGCGAGCAGTGCCATGGTGATGCCGGGCAGCTGTTCGGCCTGCGGCCAGAGGACCTGCCGGCCGTCGAAGAAGCCCACGTTCCAGGTGGCCCCCTCGGCGACCTCGCGGCCGTCGGGGGTGAACAGCACGTCGTCGTAGCCGGCGAGTTGGGCCGCCCGGCGCAGGTACAGGCCGTCGAACAGGCCGGTGTGCTTCACCCGGGGGACCTGGCGCAGGTGGCGCACCGGCTGCACCCGGAACGGGCCCTGCGGGACCGGCGGGGCCGGGCGGGTGGTGACCAGCAGCTGCGGCCGGGCCTCCCCGGCCGGATGGGCCAGGCTCAAGTCCGGGTCGAAGACGGTCACCCGGACCACCACGGTCCCGCTGGAGCCGGCCGCGGCCCGCCGCAGCTCCCGGCGGACCAGGTCCAGGTCCAGTGCGGCGCCGAAGACCGTGCGGCAGTCGCGCTCCAGCCGGGCGAGGTGCCGGGTCAGTCCACGAACCGAGCCGTTCTCTACCCGCATGGTGGTGAAATGGCCGTAGCCGGTCAGGGCGAGCGCCGTGACCTCGTCCAGGCCCGGCTGTGCTCCGTCAAGGTCTTCCATGCCGCTCAGTGTTCCACCCGCGGCGGTCGTGGCGGTCGTGGGGATCCTCACGACCGGCGCGGTGGAGGCGTGGGCGCAGCGCACGGGGTAGCTGACACGATCGCGGTGCCCGGCCGGAGGAGCGACTCCGGCGCGGGCGTCCGGTCCGAACGGGGGATGCAGACAGGTGATGGACCAGTTCGAGCGCGCCGCCGCGGCGGCGGGGTTCGTCCTCGACGACTCGCAGCGCGCGGCAGCGGCCCGGCTCATCCGGCTGAGCGAGGAGCTCACGGCGCGGCGGCGCCTGTTCGGCGGCAAGCCGGCCCGCGGGCTCTACGTCTGGGGGCCGGTGGGGCGGGGCAAGAGCTGGCTGACCGGGGTCTTCTTCGAGGCGCTGGCGGTGAAGCAGAAGCGCCGGGTGCACTTCCACGAGTTCTTCCGGGAGTTCCACGCGGTCTACGCCAAGTACCGCAAGGACCGCAACGCCTGCGACCGCGCGGTGGCCGAACTGCTCAGCGACTGCCGGGTGCTGTTCTTCGACGAGTTCCACGTGCACGACCCGGGCGACGCCATGATGATGGGCCGGGTCATCACCTCGCTCGTCGACCAGAAGGTCACCCTGGTCACCACCTCGAACTACCCGCCGGCCGGCCTGCTGCCGAACCCGCTCTACCACCACATGTTCGAGCCGACCATCAAGCTGCTGCAGGCCTCGCTCGACGTGCTGGAGGTGGCCGGCCCGCAGGACTACCGGGCGCAGGGCACCGCCGCACCGCGCTCGGAGTTCGAGCGCGGGCGCTACCTGAGCCCGGGCACCGAGCAGCAACTGCGCGACGCCGGGCTGGAGCCGCCGACCGACGGCGAGCGGCAGAAGGTCGACCTCGGCGGCCGCTACGTCGGCGCCCGGGCGATCCGCGACCGGCTGGTCTGGTTCGACTTCGCCGACCTGTGCGAGGAACGCACCTCCACCATCGACTACCTGGGCCTGGCCGACCGCTTCGACACCTGGGTGCTGGCCGGCCTGCCCCGGCTGACCGCCGGCCACCGCGACGCCGCGCAGCGCTTCGCCAACCTGGTCGACGTGCTCTGCGACCGCGACGCGCGGCTCTACCTGGCCGGCGACGCCCCGCTCGCCGAGTGCCTGCAGGGCGAGGCCCTGCCGATCGACGTCAACCGGACGGCCAGCCGCCTGCGGCTGCTGCCCGGCTCCGCCGGCTGACCCGGCGCCGCCGACCCCCCTCGGCACGGCGACCGGACCGCGACCGGCCGGCCGCCGGTTCGCCGTGCCCACTTCCGTTCCCGTAGAAGGAGCAACCCGCGATGGCGGCTGAAGAGAAGCTGCGCGACTACCTCAAGCGTGCGACGGCCGAACTGCGCAGCGTCCGGCAGCAGGTGCAGGAGGCCGAGGACGCCGCCCACGAGCCGATCGCGATCATCGGGATGAGCTGCCGCTATCCCGGTGGGGTCGCCTCGCCCGAGCAGCTGTGGCAGCTGGTCGCCGACGGCACCGACGCGATCTCCCCGTTCCCGCAGGACCGCGGCTGGGACACCGAGGGCCTCTACCACCCCGACCCGGACCACCCCGGCACCGCCTACGTCCGCGAGGGCGGCTTCCTGCGCGGGGTCACCCACTTCGACGCCGAGTTCTTCGGGATCAACCGGCGCGAGGCCTTCGCGATGGACCCGCAGCAGCGACTGCTGATGGAGACCGCCTGGGAGGCGGTCGAGCGCGCCGGCATCGACGCGACCACGCTGCGCGGCAGCCGCACCGGCGTCTTCGCCTCGGTGATGTACCACGACTACGCGGGCCTGCTGGAGGGTCAGGAGGAGCTCGCCGGCTACGTCATCAACGGCAGCGCCGGCAGCATCGCCTCCGGCCGGATCGCCTACACCTTCGGCTTCGAGGGCCCGGCGCTGACCGTGGACACCGCCTGCTCCTCCTCGCTGGTCACCCTGCACCTGGCCGCCGAGGCGCTGCGCCGCGGCGAGTGCACCCTGGCGCTGGCCGGCGGCGCCACCGTGATGTCCACCCCGGCCTCCTTCGTCGAGTTCAGCCGGCAGCGCTCGCTGGCCCCCGACGGCCGCTGCAAGGCCTTCGCCGCCGCCGCCGACGGCACCGGCTGGGGCGAGGGCGTGGGCATGCTGCTGCTGGAGCGGCTCTCCGACGCGCAGGCCCACGGGCACCCGGTGCTGGCGGTGCTGCGCGGCTCGGCGGTCAACCAGGACGGTGCCTCCAACGGCCTGACAGCGCCCAACGGCCCCTCCCAGCAGCGGGTGATCCGGGCCGCGCTGGCCAACGCCCGGCTGCGCTCCGACGAGATCGACGCGGTCGAGGCGCACGGCACCGGCACCTCGCTGGGCGACCCGATCGAGGCGCAGTCGCTGCTCGCCACCTACGGGCAGGAGCGGGCCGCCGACCAGTACCTCTGGCTCGGCTCGCTGAAGTCCAACATCGGCCACAGCCAGGCCGCCGCCGGCGTCGGCGGGGTGATCAAGATGGTGCTGGCGATGCGGCACGGCATCCTGCCCAAATCGCTGCACTGCGCCGAGCCGACCCCGCACGTCGATTGGTCCACCGGCGCGGTCCGGCTGCTCGACGAGGCCAGACCGTGGCCCGAGACCGGCCGGCCGCGCCGCGCCGCGGTCTCCTCCTTCGGGATCAGCGGCACCAACGCGCACGCGATCCTGGAGCAGGCCCCCGCCGCCGCACCGGTGGCCGCGCCCCTGGACGCACCGGCACCCGCGGCGGTGTCGCCGGTGTCTGTGTCGGTGCCGCCGGTGCCCGCGTCGGTGCCGCCCGGGCTCGAACTGCCCCTCGTACCGCTGCTGCTCTCCGGCCGCTCGCCCGCCGCCCTGCGGGCCCGGGCCGCCCAGCTGCGCGAGCGCCTGGCCGACGACCCCGGGCTGGACCCGCGCGACCTGGCCGCCGAACTGCCGCGCGCCCGGGCCGCCTTCGAGCACCGGGCCGTGCTGCTCGGCGCCGACCGCCCGGCGCTGCTCGCCGAGCTGGACGCGCTGGCCGCGGACCGGCCGAGCGAGGCCGTGGTCACCGGAAGCGTGCTCGCCGCCGAGCCGCGGCCGGTCTTCGTCTTCCCCGGGCAAGGCTCGCAGTGGACCGGCATGGCGCTCGAACTCCTGGACGGCTCACCGGTGTTCGCCGCCCGGGTGGCGGCCTGCGAGCAGGCGCTCGCGCCCTACCTCGACTTCTCGGTCACCGAGGTGCTGCGCGGTGCGCCGGGCACCCCCGCGCTGGACCGGGTGGACGTGCTCCAGCCCGCGCTGTTCGCCGTCATGTTGGGCCTGGCCGACCTCTGGCAGGCCTGCGGGGTGCGGCCCGCCGCGGTGGTCGGGCACAGCCAGGGCGAGATCGCCGCGGCCGTGGTGGCCGGCGCGCTGACGCTCGCCGACGGGGCCCGGATCGTGGCGCTGCGCAGCCGGGCGCAGCTCGAACTCTCCGGCACCAGCGGCATGCTCTCGGTCGCGCTGCCGGCCGCCGAGGTCGAGCAGCGGGTGGCACCGTGGGCCGAGGTCCTGGCGGTCTCCGCGGTCAACGGCCCCCGCTCGGCCGTGGTGGCGGGCGACGCCGAGGCGCTGGCGGAACTGCACCGGGCGCTGCAGGACGACGGGATCTGGTGCCGGCGGATCCCCGGCGTGGACACCCCCGGGCACACCCCGCGGATGGCCGAGGTGCGCGAGCGGATGCTGGCCGCCTTCGCCGACCTCGCGCCGACGGCCGCGCCCGTGCCGTTCTACTCCACCGTCACCGGCGAACTGCTGGCCGGCGACCGGCTGGACGGCGAGTACTGGTACCGGAACATGCGCGAGACCGTGCGGTTCGAACCGGCCACCCGGGCGCTGGTAGCCGCCGGGTTCGTGCACTTCCTGGAGATCAGCCCGCACCCGGTGCTCCAGGTCGGCCTGCGCGAGACCTGCGAGGCGGCGGGCGGCCAGGTCTTCCTCGGTGAGTCGCTGCGCCGCTCGGCCGGCGGCCCGCGGCAGCTGCTCGGCTCGCTCGCCCAGGCCTGGGTGCACGGCCTGGCGCCGGCCTGGACCGAGCTGCTCGGCGACCGCCCGGCGCAGCCGGTGGAGCTGCCCTGCTACCCCTTCCAGCGGGTCCACCTGTGGCCGCGGCCCCGCACCGGCCGGGGTGACGCCGGCTCGCTCGGCCTGCGCAGCGCGGACCACCCGCTGCTCGGCGCGGCCGTGCCCCTGCCCGGGACGGACGGCTTCCTGTTCACCGGACGGCTCTCCCGGGCCGGCCACGGCTGGCTCGCCGACCACGCGCTCGCCGGTCAGGCTCTGCTCCCCGGCACCGCCTTCCTCGACCTCGCCCTGCACGCCGGCCGGGCGCTGGACTGCCCGCAGGTCGCCGAACTGCTGCTGGAGGCCCCCCTGCTGCTGCCCGCACAGGGCGCGGTGCAGCTCCAGCTGACCGTCGGGGCCCCGGACGCCGCCGGGCGCCGCCACCTCCAGGTGCACGCCCGCGGGGACCAGCCGGCGACCCCCGCCGATGACGCCGAGTGGACCCGGCACGCCACCGGCGTGCTCGCCCCGGCCGTCCCGACCGCGGTGCCGCCGCTGGGGAGTTGGCCGCCGGACGGGGCGAGCGCGCTCGACCTCGCCGACCACTACCCGCGGTTCGCCGCCGCCGGCTTCGAGTACGGGCCGGCCTTCCAGGGCCTGCGGGCCGCCTGGCGGCGCGGCGACGAGGTCTTCGCCGAGCTCGAACTGCCGGAAGCCCTGCACGGCGACGCCGCCGACTTCGGCATCCATCCGGCGCTGCTGGACGCCGCCCTGCAGGCCATCCCGCTCGGCGCCCTCGGCACCCCGGACGGCGGCATCGACCACGGCCGGCTGCCGTTCGCCTGGCACGGCGTCACCCTGCACCGCACCGGCAGCACCGCCCTGCGGGTCAGCCTCGCCCCGGCCGGACCCGAGACGGTCCGCCTCCAGGTCGCCGACCGGCTGGGCCTGCCGGTGGCGGCGGTCGCCTCGCTGGTGCTGCGCCCGGTGCGGGCGGACCGGTTGGCGGCCGGCGCCCGGTCGGCCGACTCGCTCTTCCGCCTGGACTGGGAGCGGGCGGCCGGCACCGGTGCGGGCCGGACCGCCGCGGCGGCTCCCACCACCTGGGGCGCGCTCGGCGCCGGCACCCCGGCGCCGGACGGCGCCCGGCGCTGGGACGGGTTCGAGCAGCTGGCGGCGGACCTGGCCGCGGGTGCGGCGGCGCCACAGCTGGTGCTGGCGGCCGTCGAACCGGGCACGGTCCGCGAGGCCACCGCCGCCGTCCGGGACCTGCTCCAGGCCTGGCTCGCCGCACCGCAGTCGGCGCCGAGTCGGCTGGTGCTGCTCACCCGGGGTGCCGTCGCGCTTCCCGGCGACCCGGCGCCGGAGCTCGACCAGGCCGCCGTCTGGGGCCTGGTCCGTTCCGCCCAGTCGGAGAACCCGGGCCGCTTCGTGCTGCTCGACACCGACGGCACCCCGGCCTCGACGGCGGCGCTCGGCACCGCGCCGGCGGCCGCACCGGTGGCCGAACTGCTGGCCGAACTGGTGGCCGACGAAGCGCAGCTGGCGCTGCGTGCGGGGAAGCTGTCGGTGCCCCGGCTGGCCCGGGCGGCGGCGCGAGCGGAGGCGGCGGCCCCGGCCCCGGCCTTCGATGCGGCCGGCACCGTGCTGGTGACCGGCGGCACCGGCACGCTCGGCCGGGCGGTGGCCCGGCGGCTGGTCACCGAGCACGGGGTGCGCCGGCTGCTGCTGGTCAGCCGCCGCGGCGGGGCGGCCGACCTGGTCGCGGAGCTGGCCGCGCTGGGCGCCACCGCGACGGTCGCCGCCTGCGACGTGGCCGACCGGGCCGCGCTGGCCGCCCTGCTCGCCGCGGTGCCGGCCGAGCACCCGCTCACCGCGGTGGTGCACACCGCCGCGGTGCTCGACGACGGGATCGTGCAGTCGCTCACCCCGGCACGGTTCGACACCGTGCTGCGGCCGAAGGCCGACGCGGCCCTGCACCTGGACGAGTTGACCCGCGACCTGCCGCTCACCGCCTTCGTGCTCTTCTCCTCCGCCGCCGCCCTGTTCGGCGCACCGGGCCAGGGCAACTACGCGGCGGCGAACGCGGTGCTGGACGCGCTGGCGCAGCGCCGCCGGGCCGCGGGCCGGCCGGCCGTCTCGCTCGCCTGGGGCCTGTGGGCCGAGGCCAGCGGCATGACCGGCCACCTGGACCCGGCGAGCCTGGCCCGGATCGAACGCGACGGGCTGCGGGCGCTCACCACCGAGGAGGGGCTGGCGCTCTTCGACACCGCGCTGGGCCGGGACGAGGCGGTGCTGGTGCCGTTCCGGGTCGACCTGGCGGCGCTGCGCGCCCAGGCGCCCGGCGGCGCGGTGCCGCCGCTCTTCCGCGGCCTGCTGCCGGCGGTCGCGCCGCGGACGGCTGGGTCGGCGGGGCCGGCCGGGGCGGCCGGGCCGGCGGAGGTGCCGCTGGTGCAGCAGCTCGGTGCGTTGCCGGAGGGCGAACGGCGGCGGTTCCTGGCGGACCTGGTGCGCAGTCAGGCGGCAGGGGTGCTCGGGCTGGCCGGCGGGTCGGCGGTGGCGGAGGGCCGCGGCTTCTTCGACCTGGGCCTCGACTCGCTCACCGCGGTGCAGCTGCGCAACCGGCTCGGTGCCGCGGTCGGGCTCACCCTGCCCACCACGCTGGTCTTCGACCACCCGACGCCGGCGGCGCTGACCGAGTACCTGATGGCGCAGCTGGTGGTCGAGGAGGCGGCGCCGGCGGTGCTCGGTGAGCTGGACGCCTTCGAGGCCACGCTGCGCGCCTTCACGGCGGGCGGGGCGGGCGGGGCCGCCGGGGACGGGGGCGCGGGCGGGGATGCGGACGCCGAGGTCCGTGCGACGCTGGCGGAGCGGTTGCGCGCGCTCGCCGAGCTCTGCGCGGGCCCGGCGGCGGGCAGCGGCGCGGTGGGCGGTGGCGCGGTCGGGAGTGGCGCGGTCGGCGCTGCGGAGGACCTCGGCTCGGCCTCGGCGGACGACATCTTCGCCTTCATCCAGCAGGAGTTCGGCAAGGCCTGAGCAGGAGGAACGCCGTCGGCCCCCGGCAGTGACCGGGGGCCGACGGGTTCGGGGCGGGTTGTTCGGATCGCGTGGATCAGCGGGCGTGGTCGAGGTGCGCACCCCGGCGGCGACCGTCCGGCGCGATCCCACGGACCCGCCCCCGTGGGTCAGCCCTTGTGCAGGCGGACCGGCAGGCGTTCCAGGCCCTGCATCATGAAGCTCCGGCGCCACCGCAGGTCGGCGTCCGGCACCGCGAGTTCCAGGTCCGGGAAGCGGCCGAGCAGGTGGCGCAGCGCCACCTCCATCTCCAGGCGGGCCAGCGGGGCGCCCACGCAGTAGTGGATGCCGTGGCCGAAGCCGAGGTGCCCGGCGGTGGAGCGGGTCACGTCGAGCGCGTGCGGGCAGCCGAACTGCGCGCCGTCCCGGTTCGCCGCGCCCAGCAGCACCGAGACGTACTCGCCGGTGCCGACCTGCACCCCGCCCAGCTCGAACGGTTCGGTGGCGAACCGCAGGGTGGCGCGGTTGCCAGGGCCCTCGTAGCGCAGGAACTCCTCGTTGGCGGCGGCGATCAGGCCCGGGTCCCGGCGCAGCGCCGCCAGCTGCTCGGGGTGGTTGAAGAGCGCGCGCAGTGCGTGGCCGATCATGTTGACCGTGGTCTCGTAGCCGGCCACCACCATCAGGAAGAGGGTGGAGACCAGTTCGACGTCGGAGAGCCGCTCCTCCTCGTCCCGGGCCTGGATCAGCGCGCTGACCAGGTCGTCGGCCGGCTCCGCGCGCTTGCGCCCGATCAGCTCCCCGAGGTGCCGGCCGAACTCGGCCATGTTGGCGCCGGCGTTCTCGTTGTCGTCGGACATGATCGCGGCGGTCAGCGAGACAAGCACCGGGAAGTGCTCCGGGCCGATGCCGAGCAGGTGGCCCAGCACCCGGACCGGGAACTGGGCGGTGTACTCCTCGACCAGGTCGACCACCCCGCCCTCGGCGGCGGCCCGCTGCTCGGCGGCGTCCAGCAGCTCGGTGCTGATCGCCTCGATGACCGGCTCCAGCTTCTTCACGCTGCGCGCGGTGAGCGCTTTGTTCACCAGCTTGCGCAGCCGGGTGTGGTCCGGCGGGTCCATGTTGAGCATGTGCCGGCCGACCGAGCCGTGCTCCAGCCGCGGGGTGCCGCCCGTCGACATCTCCCGGTCGAAGTAGCCGAGCTGCACGGAGGCGTCGATGTCCTTGGAGAGCGACGGGTGGGAGAGCGCGCTCCGGGACTCCTCGTAGCCGACCACGGCCCAGACCCGGAGCCCGCTGGGCAGCAGCATCCGGTGCACCGGCCCCTGCTCCTGCAGCGCCCGGTAGGCCGGATAGGGATTGGTCAAGAACTCCTCGTCCATCATGGGCAGGGACACGCGGAACTCCTCGGTCGGCAGCGGAGGCTGAAGATCTTCCGAGTCTCCGTCATAATGCCCCGGCCCGGCAAGCGGTGGGCCCGTCCGCCGGTTCGGACACCATTGATCTTCGAGTTTCCGGGCCTATCGTGATCACCGTTGACAGATCGTCGGCTGCACGCGCCGCCGGCCCGGGGGATCTGCTCACGAGGCCATTCCTCGGGTCGCGTCCCCGGAGTCACCGGGTGTATCGGCGTTGTTACTCGAGCGGGGGCACGGGGTTGCGGGGTTCCATGGTTCCGGTCCGGACGGTCGCGGACACGCTGCGGCTGCACGCCGGGCAGCGGCCCGACGCGCCGGCCTACGCCGACCAGCGACGATCCGTCGGTTACGGGGAGCTGGCGCGGTCCACGGCCCGGCTGGCGGGCCACTTCGCGGAGCTCGGCATCGCCCCCGGCAGTCGTGCCGTGGTCTGCCTCGGCAATCGGGTCGAAATGGTCGAGACCTGTCTGGCCGTGACCCGGGCGGAACTCGTCGGAGTACCGCTCAGTCCATATTCGAGCGGTCCCGAGCTAGCCTTTGTGATCGACGACTCCGAAGCCGCGCTGGTGATTGTCGAAAAGGCGCACTTCGAGCGGTTGGCGGAACTCGGCGAACTGCCCGCCGGGCGCCACTTCGTCATTCTCGCGGACGCCCCGGAAACGGTGACCGAAAGCCATTCGGTACACGCTTACCGGAGATTGTCCGGCAGCGAACCGGGAATGGCCGCGCGGGACGGTCTGGGGCTCGACGAGCCGGCCTGGATGCTCTACACCTCCGGCACCACCGCTGCGCCCAAGGGCGTGGTCTCCACCCAGTACGCCGGCATGTGGTCGGCCGCCAACGGCTACGCCGCCGTGCTCGACCTCGGCCCCGCCGACCGGCTGCTCTGGCCGCTGCCGCTGCACCACAGCTTCGCGTTCAACCTCTGCGTCCTCGGCGTGCTGACCGCCGGCGCCGCCGTCCGGATCGTCCCCGACCTGGCGCCCGACCGGGTGGTCGAGGAACTGCGCGGCGGCACCCACACGGTGGTGGCCGCCGTGCCGACGATGTGCCACTTCCTGCTCGACCTGGCCGCGGACCAGTTGGACCTGCGCGGCCTGCGGGCCTTCCTGGTGGCCGGCGCGGTCACCGGCGCCGCGCTCGGCGCGCGCTTCCAGGCGGCGTTCGGCGTCGAACTCGTCGACAGCTACGGCAGCACCGAGACCACCGGGGTGATCACCTGCAACCGGCCGGACGGCCCCCGGGTGCCGGGTTCCTGCGGTCGCCCGGTACCCGGCGTCACGGTCCGGATCACCGACCCGGCCACCGGCCGCGAGCTGCCGGCCGATGCCGAGGGCGAGATCTGGGTCGACAGCCCCAGCCTGATGACCGGCTACCACCGCGCGCCGGAGCGGACCGCCGAGGCCTTCCGCGATTCCTGGTACCGGACCGGCGACCTCGGCCGCCAGGACGCCGACGGCTTCCTGACCATCACCGGCCGGCTGAAGGAACTGATCATCCGCGGCGGCGAGAACATGCACCCCGCCGAGATCGAGGACGTGCTGCGCGAGCACCCCGCCGTCGCCGACGCCGCCGTGCTGGGCCGCCCGCACGACACCCTCGGCGAGGTGCCGGTCGCCTACCTGGTGCCGAAGCCCGGGCGGCCGCTGCCGGTCGCCGAGCTGGTGACCCGGCTGCGCGAGCGGCTGGCCCACTTCAAGGTGCCGGCCGAGCTGCACCGCACCGACCGGATCCCGCGGACCGCCTCCGGCAAGATCATCCGGCGACAGGTCGGCACCGCCGGCTCCCGGCTGCTGGCCACCACCGGCACCCATCACGGCCGACTGCGCGCCGTTGCCGTCGTCGCCGCCGACGCCTCCGAGGTCGACGCTGCTGCGGTCCCGCTGCCCGCGACCCTCCCGCCCGACGACCGCAGCCCGCTGCACGCCACCGCCGTCCTGCTGCGCGCCCAACCCGGCTGCGCCACGGTCGCCGAGGCACTCGCCGCCCACCTCGCCGCCGCACACGGCTGCGCCGAGGTGACCGTCGAACTCCGCGAGCCCGTCGCCGGCGAACCGTTGCCCGCCGCCGTGGTCGACGGCCAGGCCCTCGTGCTGCTCGCCACCGACCCGGCCCCCTTCGACGCGCTGGCCCACGCGGCGCGCGCGGCTGGGCGGACCGCCGTCTCGCTCGGCGCCGCGCCGGACTTCCCGGCCCGCGCGCTCTGCGACGCGCTGGACGCGGCGCTGCTCGAAGCCGCCCCCGCCGTACGGGTGCTGGACGCCGACGCGCCCGCCCTGACGCCAGGCGGCACCGGGGTGCCCGACCCCGCGCAGGCCGACCGGCTACGGCACGAGCTGCGCGACCTGCCCGACCGCGAGCGCGAACGGCGTCTGCTGGCCCTGGTCGCCGCGGCCTGCGCCGAGGTCCGGGGCCGCGCGGACACCGAGCCGCTCGACCCGCGCCGCTCCTTCCGCGCGCTCGGCTTCGACTCGGTGGCCGCCGTGCGCCTGCGCACCCTGGTGCAGCGCGCGACCGGACTGCCGCTGCCGGCCTCGCTCGCCTTCGACCACCCGACCCCGGCGGCCGTGGCGGCCTGCGTCCGGGACCTGCTCTTCGACCGCGTCGACGGCGACCGGCCGGCCGGGCCCGAACAGGCCGCGGTCCGGACCGACGACGATCCGGTGGTGATCGTCGGGATGGCCTGCCGTTACCCGGGTGGGGTGCGGTCGGCGGACGAGCTGTGGCGGCTGGTGGCGGACGGGGTGGACGCGGTGGGGCCGTTCCCGGCCGACCGCGGCTGGGACCTGGCCAACCTCTTCGACGCCGACCCCGACCTGGCCGGCACCAGCTACGCCACCCAGGGCGGATTCCTGGACGGGGTGGGGGAGTTCGACGCGGAGTTCTTCGGGATCTCGCCGCGGGAGGCGTTGGCGATGGATCCGCAGCAGCGGCTGCTGCTGGAGACCTCCTGGGAGCTCTTCGAGTCCGCCGGTATCGACCCGGCCACCCTGCGCGGCACCCGCACCGGCGTCTTCGCCGGCCAGATGTACCACGACTACGCACTGCGCCTCACCGAGGAGCCGGGGGTCGAGGGCTACCTCAGCACCGGCCTGGCCGGCAGCGTGCTGTCCGGGCGGTTGTCGTACTTCTACGGGTTCGAGGGGCCGGCGCTGACGGTGGACACGGCGTGTTCCTCGTCGTTGGTGGCGCTGCACCTGGCGGTGGAGTCGCTGCGGCGCGGTGAGTGCTCGCTGGCGCTGGCGGGTGGCGTCGCGGTGATGGCCACGCCCACCTCGTTCGTGGACTTCTCGCGGCAGCGGGGGTTGTCGGGGGACGGGCGGTGTCGGGCGTTCGCGGCGGGTGCTGACGGTACGGGGTGGGGGGAGGGGGTGGGGTTGTTGTTGGTGGAGCGGTTGTCGGAGGCGCGGCGGTGGGGGCATGAGGTGTTGGCGGTGGTGCGGGGGTCGGCGGTGAATCAGGACGGGGCGTCGAACGGGTTGTCGGCGCCGAACGGTCCGGCGCAGCAGCGGGTGATCCGGGCGGCGTTGGCGGGTGCGGGGTTGTCGGCGGCCGAGGTGGATGTGGTGGAGGCGCATGGGACGGGGACGGCGTTGGGGGATCCGATCGAGGCGCAGGCGTTGTTGGCGACGTACGGGCAGGGTCGGGAGGCTGGTCGGCCGTTGTGGTTGGGGTCGGTGAAGTCGAATCTGGGGCATACGCAGGCGGCGGCGGGTGTGGCGGGTGTGATCAAGATGGTGTCGGCGTTGCGGCACGGTGTGTTGCCGCGGACGCTGCACGTGGATGCGCCGTCGCCGCACGTCGACTGGTCGGCGGGGGCGGTGGCGTTGCTGACGGAGGAGCGGGCGTGGTCGGCGGGTGGGGTGCCGCGGCGGGCGGGGGTGTCGTCGTTTGGGATCAGCGGGACCAATGCGCACGTGATCCTGGAGGAAGCGCCCGATCCCGTGGTCGCGGAGCTGGTCGCGGAGAGGCCTTTGGCGTTGCTGCCCGTCCTGCTCTCGGCTCGCACACCGGCCGCCGTGCGGGCTCAGGCCACCGCCTTGCACGACTTCCTGGCCGAGCGCCCCGAACTCGCCCCGGCGGACGTCGCGTTCACCCTCGCCACCGGGCGCTCGGCCCTGGAGCACCGGGCCGCGATCGGCGCGAGCGACCGGGCGGAGCTGCTGCGCGGGCTCACCGACCTCGGCTCGGGGACCGTGGCCGGTAGCGGGGTGGTCCCTGGTACACGGACGGCGTTCCTGTTCACGGGGCAGGGGTCGCAGCGGGTGGGGATGGGGCGGGGGTTGTACGAGGCGTTTCCGGTGTTCAGGGATGCCTTCGATGTGGTGTGTGTGGAGTTGGACCGGTACTTGGGTGGGTCTGTGCGTGGGGTGGTGTTCGGCGAGGATGCGGCGTTGCTGGATCGGACGGTGTGGGCGCAGGCGGGGCTGTTTGCCTTGGAGGTGGCGCAGTTCCGGCTGTTGGAGTCCTGGGGTGTGCGGCCGGATGTGTTGCTGGGTCACTCGATCGGTGAGGTCGCCGCAGCGCATGTCGCGGGGGTGTTCTCGTTGGTGGATGCGGCGCGGTTGGTGGCGGCGCGTGGGCGCTTGATGGACGCGCTGCCGGCGGGTGGCGCGATGCTCGCGGTGGCGGCCACTGTCGAGGAAGCCGACGGGCTGCTGGTCGGGCGGACCGGTTCGGTGGGTCTGGCGGCGGTGAACGGCCCCCGCTCGGTGGTCCTGTCCGGTGCTGCACATGCCGTCGAGGAGATCGAGCAGCAGGCTCGTGAAGCAGGTCACCGGGTCAAGCGCCTGTCGGTCAGCCACGCCTTCCACTCGCCACTGATGGAACCGATGCTCAGCGAATTCCACGCTGTGGTCGCAGAATTGACGTTCAATCAACCAGAGCTCCCAGTGATCTCCAACGTCACCGGCGAGCTCGCCCAGCAGCTGACCCGACCCGACTACTGGGTGCGCCACGTCCGGCAGGCCGTCCGCTTCCACGACGGCCTGCGCGCCGCGCAGGAGTTCGGCGTCGGCCACTTCGTGGAACTCGGTCCGGACGCGGTGCTCACCGCGCTGGCCGGGGAGGCCTGCGAGGGCTCGCGAGCGGTGTCCCTGCTGCGCCGCGACCGCGAGGAGCAGCACACCCTCGCCGCCGCCCTCGGCGACCTGTTCCGCTGGGGCACCGAGGTCGACTGGTCGGCCTGGTACGCAGGCACCGGCGCCCGCCGGGTCACGCTGCCCGGCTACCCGTTCCAGCGTGCGCGCTACTGGCCGGCGACGCCGATGAAGGGAGCCGCCGCGAGCCCGACCCCGGCCGCGGACCTGCTCTACCGGATCGCCTGGGAGCCGCTCGCCGCGCTGCCCGAGCCGGCGGAGCTCGGCACCTGGCTGCTGGTCACCGACATCGAGGACGCACTCACCGCGGACTGCCGCGCCGCGCTCGGCGACCGGGCCGCGCACCTGGCGGTCACGGGCGGCGCAGCCGACCGCGCCACCCTGGCGGCGCGCCTCGCCGCGAGTCTGGCTGCGGCGTCGGACAGCGCCGCGGAGCCGCCGACCGGTGTGCTCGCGCTGCTGCGCGGTGCGGCGGTGCCGGTCACGGCCCTGGTACTGCTCCAGGCCCTGGGCGACCTGGCGGACGCACCCCCGGTCTGGCTGGCCACCCGCGGCGCGGTCGCGGTCGGCGACGAGGAACCGGTCAGCACCGAGCAGGCGCAGCTCTGGGGACTCGGCCGGGTGGCCGCCCTGGAGGCGGCCGCCGGCTGGGGCGGGCTGGTGGACCTGCCCGAGCGGCTGGACCAGGCCGGTGCCCGGACCCTGGCCGCCCTGCTGGCCGGCGCTGCCGTGCCGGACGGCCGTCCGGGCGAGGACGAGGTCGCCCTGCGCCCCGCCGGGGCCTACGCCCGCCGCCTGGTCCGGGTCACCGACCTCGCGGAGGCCACAGCGCCGCAGACCGCGCCGGACGCAGCGCCGGACGGTCCGCAGCCGTGGACCCCGACCGGAACCGTCCTGATCACCGGCGGCACCGGGGCGCTGGGCGCCCAGGTGGCCCGGTGGCTGGCCGAGCGCGGCGCCCACCACCTGCTGCTCACCAGCCGGCGCGGCCCGCAGGCCCCGGGCGCGGCGGAGTTGACCGCCGAGCTGGAAGGCCTCGGCGCCCGGGTGACCGTCGCGGCCTGCGACGTCGGCGACGAGCGGGCGGTCGCCGGGCTGCTCGCCGGGATCCCGTCCGAACTTCCGCTGACCGCCGTGGTGCACACCGCCGGGGTACTGGACGACGGCGTGCTCGGCACCCAGACCGCCGAGCGGTTGCACCGGGTGCTCGCCGCCAAGACCGACGGCGCCCGCCACCTGGACCGGCTGACCCGCGACCTGCCGCTGACCGCCTTCGTGCTCTTCTCCTCGCTGGCCGGTGTGGTCGGCGCCGCGGGCCAGGCGAACTACGCGATGGCCAACGCGGCCCTGGACGCGCTCGCCGAGCAGCGCCGCCGCGCCGGGCTGCCGGCCACCGCGGTGGCCTGGGGTGCCTGGGACGGCGCGGGGATGGCCGCCGGCGACCCGGTGGTGCGCGAGCGGCTGCGGCGCACCGGCTTCCGCCCGATGCGGGCGCCGGTCGCCCTGCGGGCGCTCGACGCCGCGCTGCGGCACGGCGCGGCGGCCGTGCTGGCCGCCGACATCGACTGGGAGCGCTATGCGCAGGCCCACGCAGCAGCGGCCCGGCGCCCGCTGCTGCGCGCCCTGCTCAGGCCCTCGGCCGCCGCCGAGCCGACCGGCCCGGCGCTGCGGCTGGCCGGCCGCCCGGCGGCCGAACAGCGGGCCGCGCTGCTGGAGTTGGTCCGTGGTCAGGCCGCCGAGCTGCTGATGCACCGGTCCGGCGCGGACATCGACCCGCAGAAGCCGTTCCGCGCGCTGGGCTTCGACTCGCTCGCCTCGGTCGAACTGCGCAACCGGCTGGCCGCCGCCTCGGGGCTGCGGCTGCCCGCCTCACTGGCCTTCGACTACCCGAGCCCGACGGTGCTGGCGGACTTCCTGCAGCAGGAGCTGTTCGGTGCGGCAGCGGCCCCGACCCCCGCCACGGAGGGTGCCGCACCGGTGGACGCGGCCGATCCGGTGGTGATCGTCGGGATGGCCTGCCGCTTCCCGGGTGGGGTGCGGTCGGCGGACGAGCTGTGGCGGCTGGTGGCGGACGGGGTGGACGCGGTGGGGCCGTTCCCGGCCGACCGCGGCTGGGACCTGGCGAACCTGTTCGACGCCGACCCCGGCGTGCCCGGCACCACCTACACCTCCGGCGGCGCGTTCCTGGCCGGGGTGGGGGAGTTCGACGCGGAGTTCTTCGGGATCTCGCCGCGGGAGGCGTTGGCGATGGATCCACAGCAGCGGCTGCTGCTGGAGACCTCCTGGGAGCTCTTCGAGTCCGCCGGCCTGCTGCCCGGCGAGCTGCGCGGCAGCCGGACCGGCGTCTTCGTCGGGTCGAACGGCCAGGACTACACCGCGCTGGTCGCGCAGTCCGCGGAGAACCTGGAGGGCCACCTCGGCACCGGCGGCGCGCTGAGCGTCGCGTCCGGGCGGTTGTCGTACTTCTACGGGTTCGAGGGGCCGGCGCTGACGCTGGACACGGCGTGTTCCTCGTCGCTGGTGGCGCTGCACCTGGCCGCGGAGTCGCTGCGCCGCGGCGAGTGCACGCTGGCCGTGGTCGGCGGGGTGACCGTGATGTCGACTCCGAACGCCTTCGTGGACTTCGCGCGGCAGCGGGGGTTGTCGGGGGACGGGCGGTGTCGGGCGTTCGCGGCGGGTGCTGACGGTACGGGGTGGGGGGAGGGGGTGGGGTTGTTGTTGGTGGAGCGGTTGTCGGAGGCGCGGCGGTGGGGTCATGAGGTGTTGGCGGTGGTGCGGGGGTCGGCGGTGAATCAGGACGGGGCGTCGAACGGGTTGTCGGCGCCGAACGGGCCGGCGCAGCAGCGGGTGATCCGGGCGGCGTTGGCACAGGCTGAGTTGACGGCTGGTCAGATCGACGTGGTGGAGGCGCACGGGACGGGGACGGCGTTGGGGGATCCGATCGAGGCGCAGGCGTTGTTGGCGACGTACGGGCAGGGGCGGGAGGCTGGTCGGCCGTTGTGGTTGGGGTCGGTGAAGTCGAATCTGGGGCATACGCAGGCGGCTGCGGGTGTGGCGGGTGTGATCAAGATGGTGTCGGCGTTGCGGCACGGTGTGTTGCCGCGGACGCTGCACGTGGATGCGCCGTCGCCGCACGTCGACTGGTCGGCGGGGGCGGTGGGGTTGCTGACGGAGGAGCGGCCGTGGCCGGCGGGTGGGGTGCCGCGGCGGGCGGGGGTGTCGTCGTTTGGGATCAGCGGGACCAATGCGCACGTGATCCTGGAGGAGGCGCCTGATCCGGCGGTCGCGGGGGTGGGCGGCGAGGGGGCGGCGGTGTTGCCCGTGCTGCCTGCGCTGCCCGTGGTGCCCGTGCTGCTCTCGGCGCGGAACGAGGCCGCCCTGCGGGCGCGGGCCGACCGCTTGCGCACACACCTGGCGGAACGGGCCGACCTCACTCCGGCGGCGGTGGCCCGGAGCCTGGCGGGGCGGGTCACGCACTTCGCCCACCGGGCGGTCGTGACTGCGGCGAGTCGGGAGGAACTTCTCGCTGGTCTGGTCGATGTGACTGGTCGTCAGGGTGGGAAGCCGGGGAAGCTGGGGTTCCTGTTCACGGGGCAGGGGTCGCAGCGGGTGGGGATGGGGCGGGGGTTGTACGAGGTGTTCCCGGTGTTCAGGGATGCTTTCGATGTGGTGTGTGTGGAGTTGGACCGGCACTTGGGTGGGTCCGTGCGTGGGGTGGTGTTCGGCGAGGAGGCGGAACTTCTCGACCGGACGGTGTGGGCGCAGGCGGGGTTGTTTGCTTTGGAGGTGGCGCAGTTCCGGTTGCTCGAGTCGTGGGGTGTGCGGCCGGATGTGTTGCTGGGTCACTCGATCGGTGAGGTTGCGGCGGCGCATGTCGCGGGGGTGTTCTCGTTGGTGGATGCGGCGCGGTTGGTGGTGGCGCGGGGTCGGTTGATGGATGCGTTGCCGGCGGGTGGGGCGATGCTGGCGGTGGCGGCTTCGCCGGAGGAGGCGGAGGCGCTGCTGGCCGGGCACGCCGGTGCGGTGGGTCTGGCGGCGGTGAACGGGCCGCGGTCGGTGGTGCTGTCGGGCGGTGAGGCGGCGGTCGAGGAGGTCGAGCAGCAGGCTCGTGCGGCGGGTCACCGGGTGAAGCGGCTCTCGGTCAGCCACGCGTTCCACTCGCCGTTGATGGACCCGATGCTCGCCGAGTTCCGCTCGGCCATCGCGGAGTTGACGTTCCACGAGCCCAGCATCCCGGTGGTCTCCAACGTCACCGGCGAGCTCGCGGAGGAGTTGACGCAGCCCGACTACTGGGTGCGTCACGTCCGGCAGGCCGTCCGCTTCCACGACGGCCTGCGCGCCGCGCAGGAGTTCGGCGTCAGCTGCTTCGTCGAGCTCGGTCCGGACGCGGTGCTCACCGCCCTGGCCAAGGGCGGCCTGGACGACATCGCCGCGACTGCGCTGCTCCGCCGCGACCGCGACGAGCCGCGCACCCTCGCTGCCGCGCTCGGTGACCTGTTCTGCTGGGGCATCGAGGTCGACTGGGCCGCCTGCTTCGGCCCCGGCCCGGTCGCCGCGGGCCTGCCCGGCTACCCGTTCCGCCCGGACCGCCACTGGCCGCGGCCCCGCCCGGCCGGTCTGCCCCAGGCCCCGGACGCCCACCCGCTGATCGGGACGGCGATCCGCCGCGCCGACGCCGACGAACTGCTGTTCAGCGCGCGGCTCTCGGTGCGCACCCACCCCTGGCTGGCTGACCACGTGGTGAACGGCACCGTGATCCTGCCCGGCACCGGGTTCGTCGACATGGCGCTGCACGCAGGGCAGGAGGCGGGCAGCCCGAGGCTGGCGGAGCTCACCGTGCTGGCGCCGCTGCGGGTGGCCGCCGAGGCGGCGGTGGACCTCCAGGTCGTGGTCCGGCCGGCGGACGAGGACGGGCGGCGCACGGTGACCGTCTTCGGGCGCCCGGCCGGTGTGGCGGGTACGGCGGATGACTGGACCGCGCACGCCGCCGGGATCCTCGGCGCGGAGCGGCCCGAGCCGCCCGCCGCAGTGGCGAGCTGGCCGCCGGCGGGCGCCGAGCCGGTGGACCCCGCAGCCGTGTACCAGCGGGCCGCGGGCATGGGATTCGCCTACGGCCCGGCCTTCCAGGGCCTGCGGGCCGCCTGGCGGCGCGGTGACGAGGTCTTCGCCGAGGTGGCCTTCCCACCGGCGGCGGAGGCGGCCGCAGCGCAGGAGCCGGAACGTTTCCGCTTCCACCCGGCCCTCTTCGACGCAGCCCTGCACACCGGTTTCGTCGACTCGCCCGGCTCCTCGGACACCGCAGGCCGGCTGCCCTTCGTCTGGCAGGGCGTCACCGTCCACCGGCCCGGTGCCGCCACGGTTCGGGTACGGCTGCACCGGACCGGGCCCGACGAACTGGCCCTGCACGTCTCGGACCCGACCGGCGCGACCGTCGCGGTGGTGGAGTCGCTGACCCTGCGCCAGGTGCGCCCGGCGGAGCTGGGGGGCCCGGCCGACCCCCGAGCGGCGCTGCTCGCGCCGGCCCTGGCCCCGGCGGACCCCGCGACCGTGCCGCTGGACGGCCCCGTCGCCCTGCTCGGCGCCGCCGGGCCCGCGTTGGCCGCGCCGCTGGCCGCCGCCGGGCTGGTGGTCGAGCGGCACCGCGACCTGGCCGCCGTGCTCGGCGCGGCGCAGCCGCCCGCGGCGGTGGTCCAACTGCTGGACCTGGACGACGGGCCCTGGGCGGGCGGCGATGTGGTGGCGCCCACCCCCCAGGCGGACGACGGCGGATCGGGGACGGGCCCCGGCACCGAGGAGCCGGTCGAGCACGCGCTCGACGCCGTCTGGCGGGTGGCGAGCCTGCTGCGGGAGTGGATCGGCGGCGAGCTGTATCCCACCGCCCGGCTCACCCTGGTGGTGCCCGCGACGCCGGGCACCACGGCGGGCGCAGTCCGGGCGATGCTGCGCACCGCGCAGTCCGAGCACCCGGGCCGGATCCAGGTGGTCGAGCTGGACGACGACCACGCGGCATCGCCGGCCGCGCTCGCCGCGGCGCTGCCACTGGCGGCGCGCGAGGTCGTGGTGCACGAGGGGCGGCTGCTGACCCCGCACCTGGTGCCGGCGGAGGCTGCTCCCGCGGTCCCGGGGGAGCTCGCCCCCGCTCTCCCAGCCGAGGCCACTCCGGGCATCCCGGCGGAGCCCGCTCCTGTCCTCCCGGCCGACCCCGTCCTGGCTCTCCCCGCGGAGCCCGCCCCCACCCCACCGCTCCCCGCCGCCGCCCGCCCCTCCGCGGGTTCGCCGCTGGGCGCCGGCGTGGTGCTGATCACCGGCGGGACCGGCGGGCTCGGTGCAGTGCTGGCCGAGCACTTGGTCCGGCACCACAACGCACGCGATCTGGTGCTGCTCAGCCGAGGTGCCGACGACCCGCGGCACGCCCCGATCGCCGAGCGGCTTCGGGCGCTCGGTGCCCGGGTCACCCTGGCGGCCTGCGATGTCACCGACCGCGCGGCGCTGGTGGCGCTGGTGGCGGGGCTCGGCCCGGACCGGCCGCTGACGGCGGTCTTCCACACCGCGGGCCTGGTGGACGACGCACCTCTCACCTCGCTCGACCGGGAGCAGTTCGCCCGCGTCCTGCGGGTGAAGGCCGCCGGGGTGCTCGCCCTGCACGAGGCGACCGCCGGGGCGGACCTGGCGGCCTTCGTGCTCTTCTCCTCGGCGGCCGGTGTGCACGGCAGCCCCGCGCAGGCCAACTACGCGGCGGCCAACGGCTTCCTGGACGCCTTCGCGGAGTACCGCCGCACGCTCGGCCGGCCGGCCCTGGCGCTGCAGTGGGGGCCGTGGGCCGAGCAGCGGGGCATGGTAGGCCGGGTCGGGGCGGCGGCGCTGGCCCGGATGGCCCGCCAGGGCACCGTGCCGATGTCCAACGAGGAGGCGCTGGCCCTGCTCGACCGCGCGCTGGACGCGCCGGGCGCAGCCACCCTGGTGGCCGTCCGGCAGTCGGCACCGACCCCGACTCACCCGACCGCGCCGACTCACCCGACCGAGCCGACTCACCCGGCCGCGCCGGCCGCCAGCCCGGACCGTTCGGCACAGCCGCAGCCCCCGGCCGACGGCCCCCCGCTCCTGCAGCGTCTCGCCGGCGCCGACCCGGCGCACCGCCGCCGGCTGCTCACCGACCTGGTGCTCGCCGCCACGGCCGCCGTGCTGGGGCACCGCGGCGGCGAGCAGGTGTCCGGCGAACGGTCCTTCCGCGAACTGGGCCTGGACTCGCTCGCGGCGATCGAGCTGCGCAACCGACTCGGTGCCGAGACCGGCCTACGCCTCTCGCCCACCCTGGTCTTCGACTTCCCCACCCCCGCGGCCCTGGCCGGGCACCTCGACGAGGGGCTCGGCGAGGCGCCCGACGTGCCGGCGCAGCCGGTGATCCGCGGGCTCGACGAACTGGAGGCACACCTGCGCGTGGCCGCCGCCGACTCGGCGACCGGCCGGTACGCCGAGCAGCGGCTGCGCGCGCTGCTGGCCCAGCTGGGCGGCAGCCCGACGAAACCCGATGTCGACGACGACGTCACCGACGAGGAGCTGTTCGACATCCTCGACGGGGAGATCGGGATCTGACCGGCCGGTCCGGCCGACTCCCGGAGGACAACTGATGGCTCATATCGCTTTCTTCAGCGTGGCCGCCCACGGCCACGTCTCGCCGACCCTCGGCATCGTCGAGGAACTGGTCGCGCGTGGCCACCGGGTCACGTACTTCACCACCGGGGAGTTCGCCGAGCCGCTGCGCCGGCTGGGCGCGGAGGTGTGCCGCTACGACCTGGCCGCCGCGGCCGGCGGCTCGCCGCGCGCGTTCGCCGACAACGACCCGAGCGCGCTGCCGCTGTTCTTCCTGCACGGCAGCGCGGAGCGGATCGCCCTGGCCGAGCGGCAGTTCGCCGGCGGCCGACCGGACCTGGTGGTCTACGACAACACGGTGCCGTTCGCCGGTCGCGCGCTGGCCCGCCGCTGGGGGTGCCGGGCGGTGCAGTTCTTCCCCAGCCTCGCCTCCAGCCGCGGCTACGCGCTGATGGACGCGATGCTGGCGCGCACCGGGCGGTCCGCGGCGCACGCCGCCAACAGTGCCCAATTCGACCGGCGACTGGGCGCGTTCCTGGCCGAGGTCGGGCTGGCGGGCACCTCCGCCGCGGAGTTCATGGACTTCGAGGAGGAGCTCAACCTGGCTTTCCTGCCGCGCTCCTTCCAGCCCGAGCAGGCCGCGTTCGGTCCGCACTACCGCTTCGTCGGCCCCAGCCTGGGCGGCCGGGAGGCGCAGGGCAGCTGGCAGCGCCCGGCGGACGACCGCCCGGTGGTGCTGGTCTCGCTGGGCACCGTCTTCAACCGGGCGACCGAGTTCTACCGCAGCTGCCTGGCGGCCTTCGAGGGCAGCGAGTTCGCGGTGGTGATGTCGATCGGGGCGCGGACCGACCCGGCGTCCCTGGGCACCCTGCCCGCCAACGTCGAGGTGCACCGGAGCGTGCCGCAGCTGTCGGTGCTGGCCCAGGCGGCGGCCTTCGTCTCGCACGGCGGCATGGGCAGCACCATGGAGGCGCTCGCGCTGGGCACGCCGATGGTGGTGGTGCCGCAGATGGTCGAGCAGGAACTGATCGCGGACCGAGTGGTCGAGTTGACCCTGGGGCAACGGCTCGACCCGGCGGCGATCACGCCCGCCGCCCTGCTGGCGGCGGTGCGCACGGTCGGCCGGGATCCCCGGATCGCCGACCGACTGGCCCGGATGCGCCGCGAGCTGCGCGCCGCGGGCGGCGCCGCAGCGGCCGCCGAGGCGATCGAGGAGCACCTGGGGCACCCGGGACGGATCCACGGGCACCCGGGACGGCCGGCCCGAGAGGCGGCGGGGCGTGACACGGCGGCCCGAGCGGTGACGGCCGGAGAGCTGACGGCCCGTGACACGGCGGCCCGCGACACGGCAGCCCGGGACCGGGCGGGACGAGAGGTGGCGAGATGAGCACGGCGGAGGTCCTGATCGTGGGCGGCGGAGCGGTCGGCTCGCTGCTCGCCTGCGACCTGGTGCAGCAGGGGGTGCCGGTCCGGCTGGTCGACAGCAAGCCGTCCCTGGCAGAGAGCGACCCGCACTCGCGCGCGGTGATGATCTGGCCGCGGGTGCTGGAGCTGCTGGAGAAGACCGGCATCACGGCCGAGCTGGTGGCCCGCGGCCGGCCGGCGCACGACGTCAGCTTCTTCGCCGGCGGCCGGCGGCTGGGCACCGTGCCGCTGGGCGGCCTGGACACGCCCTACCCGTTCGGCCTCGGCATCGTCCAGCGCGAGCTGGAGGACCTGCTCTGGGACCGGCTCGCCGAGCTGGGCGGCCGGGTCGAGTGCGGCACCGAGCTGATCGGCCTCGACAACACCGGCCCGCTGCCCCGGGCCACCCTGCGCCACCGGGACGGCCGGGTCGAGGAGGTGACGCCGCAGTGGCTGGTCGGCGCCGACGGCGCGGGCAGCGCGACCCGCCGCCTGCTCGGCATCGGCTACCCCGGGCTGCCGTTCCCGGTGGGCATCGCGCTCGGCGACTTCCCGATCGAGGGGCCCGCGGTCTCCGGGGTGGAGTACCACTACGGGCCCACCGGCCTGCTGCCGCTGGTCCACCTGCCCGACGGGATCTGCCGCCTCGCCACCATCGTGCCGCCCGGCGAGGCGGACTGGTCGGCGCGCCCGCTCGCCGACTGGCAGGCGATGGTCGAGGACCGGGCCAGCCTGCCGTACCGGCTGGGCGCACCGCTGTGGACCCGCACCTACCACCCGCGCCCGGGCGTCGCCGAGCGGTTCCGCGCCGGTCGGGTGCTGCTGGCCGGGGACGCCGCGCACAGCGTGGTGCCGCTCGGCGGCCAGGGCCTCAACCTCGGCCTGCAGGACGCGTTGAACCTGGGCTGGAAGCTGGCCGGCGTGGTCCGCGGGCGGTGGGACCAGGCCCTGCTGGACGGCTACGACACCGAGCGGCGGCAGGCGGTCGAGCAGGTCCGGGCCGTGATCCGGACCGAGATGGAGCTGTCCGCACCGCCGAGCCCGCAGGCCGCCGCCGAGCGGGACGCGGCGATCAGCGCCGCCGAGCGCTCCGGCTTCCTGCGCGCGGTGGCCGCGCCGCTGATGAGCCAGCTCGCGCTGAGCCACGCCCCGCTCGACGGGCCGCTCTGGCGGGTGCCGCTGCGCCGCCGCCCGGCGGTCGGCGACCGGGTGCCGCTCTGCCACGCCACCCGCCGGGAGCCGGCCGAACCGCTGCTGGACCAGGCGGAGCACCTGGCCCTGCTCTGGCCGGGCGAGCGGTGCCCGGCGGACTGGCGCGGCACCGTCGACCACGCCCGCCGCACCCTGGCGGACCGGGTCGCCACCCACGACCTCGGCACGCTCGGCGCGGCCGGACGCGGGCGGCTGCGCCGCAGCCTCGGCCCGGATCCGCTGCTCGCCCTGGTGCGCCCCGACGGCCATCTCGCGCAGCTCACCGCAGTCGACCGCCCGCAGGACTGCCTCGACCACCTCGACCAGCTGCATCGGCTCGACCAGTTCCAGCGGCTCGACCAGCCCCATCGGCTCGACCGGTCCGACCCGCTCGACCGGCGCCCCGCGGCGCCCAGCGGCCGGTCCCCGGTTCCCAGCGTGAAGTGAGTGAGACCGTGCGGACCCTGCTGATAGACAACTACGACTCCTACACGTACAACCTGTTCCACCTGCTCGGGCAGGTGAACGGCGCCGAGCCGGTCGTGGTCACCCATGACGAGGCACAGCTGCCCGACCTGGACCGGTTCGACAACATCGTGATCTCGCCCGGCCCCGGCCACCCCGCCCGGGCCCGCGACTTCGGGCTCTCGGCCCGGGCGCTGGACCAGTGCGAGCTGCCGGTGCTCGGGGTCTGCCTCGGGCACCAGGGGCTGGCGATCTCCGCGGGCGGCAGCGTGGTGCCCGCGCCGGAGCCCCGGCACGGCCGGCTGGCCCGGGTGACGCACGACGGCGACGCGTTCTTCGCCGGCATCCCGCGGGAGTTCGGTGCCGTCCGCTACCACTCGCTCTGCGTCGCCGAGCCGCTGCCGGCCGAGCTGGTGGCCACCGCCCGGGCCGAGGACGGCGTGATCATGGCGATGCGGCACCGCCGGCTGCCACGGTGGGGCGTGCAGTTCCACCCGGAGTCGATCGAGACCGAGTTCGGGCTGCGGATGATGGCGAACTTCCGCGACCTGACCCGCGCCCACGGCGGCCGACCCGTGGTCCCGCCGCAGCGCGCCGGCCGGCCCAGCACCCGACCGGAACCGACTCCGATCGCCGCCGAGCCGGTGGCCGACCGGGTCCACTACACCGTGCACCTGCGCGAACTGGACCGCGCGGTGGACACCGAGGCCGCCTTCGAGCGGCTGTACGCCGGCGCGGCGCAGGCCTTCTGGCTGGACAGCGCCCGGGTCGAGCCGGGCCTGTCCCGGTTCTCCTTCCTCGGCGACGCGAGCGGCCCGCTGGCCGAGACGGTGCGTTACCGGGTCGGCGAGCAGGTGGTGATGGTCGACGGCGCCAGCCCGACCACCCACGCCGAGTCGGTCTTCGACTACCTGAAGCGGGAGTTGGCCCGCCGGGTGGTCGACGCCCCGGCGCTGCCCTTCGACTTCACCGGCGGCTACGTCGGCTACTTCGGCTACGAGCTGAAGGCCGACTGCGGCTCCCGGAACCTGCACACCGCCGAAACCCCGGACGCCGTCTGGCTGTTCGCCGACCGCTTCGTGGCGGTCGACCACGAGCGGGACCGCACGTACCTGCTGGCGCTGGCCGCCGACCCGGCTACTGGCAAAGCGGCCGACCGGTGGCTGGCGGAGACCGCCGCCGCCCTGGCCGAACTGCCCGCCCCGGCCGCCGGGGCCCCGACCACCGCCGCGGCGCCGGTCGGCGCGGGCTCGGTCGAGCCGTTCCTGGCCAAGCAGCGCGAGCGCTACACGGCCGAGGTGCGGGCCGGCCAGGAGTACCTGCGGCAGGGCGAGAGCTACGAGATCTGCCTGACCAACGTCGCCGAGGTGCCCGCCACCGAGGGGAGTTGGAGCACCTACCGGCGGCTGCGCCGGATCAACCCGGCCCCCTACGCGGCCTACCTGCGGCTGGACGGGGTCACCGTGGCATGCTCCTCGCCGGAGCGCTTCCTGAAGATCACCCGCGACCGGGTGGCCGAGGCCAAGCCGATCAAGGGCACCGCTCCGCGCGGCGACACACCCGCCGCCGACGCCGCGATCCGCCTCGAACTGGTCGCCAGTCCCAAGACCCGGGCCGAGAACCTGATGATCGTCGACCTGCTGCGCAACGACCTCGGCCGGGTCTGTGAGTTGGGCAGCGTCGAGGTGCCGGTGCTGATGGCCGCGGAGAGCTACGCCACCGTGCACCAGCTGGTCTCCACCATCCGCGGCACGCTGAAGGCGGGCCACGACACCGTCGACTGCGTGCGCGCCTGCTTCCCGGGCGGTTCGATGACCGGCGCGCCCAAGCTGCGCACGCTGCAGATCATCGACTCGCTGGAGCAGCGGGCCCGCGGCATCTACGCCGGCTCGATCGGCTTCCTGGCCTGCAACGGCAGCGCCGACCTGAACATCGTCATCCGCACCATGGTCCGCACCGGCGACCGCTGGCAGCTGGGCGCCGGTGGGGCGATCGTGCTCGACTCCGACCCCGACGAGGAGTACGACGAGATGCTCCTCAAGGCCGACGCGCCGGCCCGGGCGCTGCGCACCCCCGAACTCCAGGCCGTCCTGCCCGCCGCCACGAACGGAAGTGACCTCGCATGAGCCCGCAGACGCCCGTCGACGTGACGGCCCTGATCGCCGCGATGACGCTGGAGGAGAAGCTCTCCTTCGTGCACGGCGGCGACGACCCGGAGCGGCTGGGCCAGTCGGGTTACCTGCCCGGGGTGCCGCGGCTGGGCATTCCGCCGGTGCGGATGACGGACGGCCCCGCCGGGGTGCGGATGAAGCGCAGGACCACCACCGCGCTGCCCGCCCCGATCGCGCTCTCCTGCGCCTTCGACGACGAACTCGCTTACCGCTACGGCGAGTTCCTCGGCCACGAGGCGCTCGCCAAGCGACAGGACGTGCTCATCGGTCCCATGCTCAACGTGCTCCGCCAGCCCTACGGCGGGCGCAACTTCGAGCTGTACGGCGAGGATCCGCTGCTGGTCACCGCGATCGGCACCGCCGTGGTGCGCGGCATCCAGGCGCAGGGCGTCATCGCGATGCCCAAGCACTTCGCCGCGAACAACCAGGAGGAGAACCGGATGGCCGTCGACGTGCGGGTCGACGAGCGCACCCTGCGGGAGCTCGAACTGCCCGCCTTCGCCGCGGTGGTGGCCGCTGGGGCCGGCGCCCTGATGGGCGCCACCAACAGCGTCAACGGCGACTTCAGCTGCCAGAACCGGCCGCTGCTCACCACCCTGCTGCGCGAGGAGTGGGGCTTCGAGGGCTGGGTGATGTCCGACTGGGACGCCGTGCACGACACCGCGGCGATCGAGCGCGGCCTCGACCAGGAGATGCCCGACGGCAAGCACCTGGGCGAGCCGCTGGCCCGGGCGATCGCCGAGGGCCGGATCGAGGAGAAGGTGCTGGACCGCTCGGTCGCCCGGATCCTCGGCCAACTGGCCCGGTTCGGCCGGCTGGACGGCGCCGCGCGCCCGGCCGTCGAGCGCGACCCGGAGCGCGGCCGGGCGCTGGCCCTGGAGGTGGCGCAGGCCGGCTCGGTGCTGCTGCACAACCCGCGCGGCGTGCTGCCGCTGAGCGAGCAGCGGCTGACCGGCCGGGGGCTGGCGGTGATCGGGCACGCCGCCGAGGTGCCGAAGAGCGCCGGGGTGGGCAGCGCGCTGGTGGTGCCGGAGAGCTCCCGCACGCCGCTGGAGGTGCTGCGCGAGCGCCTGGGCGCCGACCGGGTCGCCTACCGGGTCGGCGAGGACCCGGCCGGGCGCCCGATCCCGGCCGACGCGCTGCAGCCGCCGTTCCGCGAGGGTGCGGTGCCGGCCGGCCCGTCCACCGAGCCGGACTACTTCTACCGGGGCGTGCTGACCGTGGCGACCCCCGGCCGCTACCGGATCGCGGTCACCGCGCTGGGCGGCTACGCGGCGATCGACCTGGAGGGCCACCCGCGGGTCTTCGCCGGCAGCTCCTTCGGCGACACCGCCGGCCTGACCGTCGACCTGGAGCCGGGCGCCTACGAGCTGGTGCTCTCGGCGCTGCCGATGCCGGCCAACCCGGTCCACCTCACCCTCGGCTGGGTCACCCCGCAGCAGGCCGAGGAGGACATCGCGGCAGCCGTCGAGGCGGCCCGCGGCGCCGAGGCCGCGCTGGTCTTCGTCTACGACGAGCTCGCCGAGCTGATCGACCGCCCCGCGCTCGGCCTGCCCGGCCTGCAGGACACCCTGGTCACCGAGGTGGCCAGGGCCAACCCGAACACCGTGGTGGTGCTCAACACCGGCTCCTCGGTGCTGATGCCCTGGCACGACCTGGTCGCCGGCGTCCTCGACGTCTGGTACCCGGGCGAGATGGGCGCCGAGGCCACCGCCGCGCTGCTGTTCGGCGACGTCAACCCGAGCGGCAAGCTCACCCAGTCCTTCCCCGCGGACGCCGACCACCACGCGGTCGCCGGCGACCCGCTGCGCTACCCGGGCGCCGACGGGCGGGTGGAGTACCGCGAGGGGATCCTGGTCGGCTACCGCTGGCACGACCGGACCGGCCACCGGCCGCGCCACCCCTTCGGCCACGGCCTCAGCTACACCGACTTCGGCTACCGGGACCTGGAGCTGACCGCCGACGGCCGGAGCCTGCGGGTCGAGTTCACCGTCCGCAACACCGGCGCGCGGGCCGGGCGGGAGATCGCCCAGGTCTACCTCGGCGCGAGCCCCGAGGTCGGCGCCGAGCAGGCCCCGCGGGCGCTGGCCGGCTACACCACGGCCACCCTGGCGCCCGGCGAGAGCGCCCGGGTCCGGGTCGAGCTGCCGCCCCGCTGCTTCGAGTACTGGGACGCGGGCACCCGCAGCTGGACGGTCGGCCCGGGCCGCCGCACCGTGCAGGTCGGCGCCTCCTCCGCCGACCTGCGGCTGACCGCGGCGGTCACGGTGGCCGCCACCGGCGAGGTACGGCCGTGAGCACGGCCGCCGCCGCGCCGCGCCGGACCCCGGTCTGCATCATCGGGGCCGGCCCGGCCGGCCTGCTGCTGGCCCGGCTGCTGCGGCTGAGCGGCATCGAGTCGGTGGTCCTGGAACGGCGCTCCCGGGAGCACGTGGCGCGGCGGGTGCGCGCCGGCCTGCTGGAGCAGGGCACCGTGCAGACCCTGCGGACGGCCGGGGTCGGCGCCCGGCTGGACCGCGAGGGGCTGGAGCACCACGGCTTCCGGTGGCGGCTGCCGGACGGCTCCGCGCACCGGATGCCGTTCGCCGAACTGTGCGGCGCCTCGGTGTGGATGTACGGCCAGCAGGAGGTGGTGAAGGACCTGCTGGCCGCGCACACCGCCGAGCAGAGCCTGTACTTCGGCGTCGAGGACGTGCGGATCGCCGAACTGCGGCCCGACGGCGCCCTGGTGCGCTGCACCCTGGACGGCCGGCTCACCGAGATCGCCTGCGACTTCGTCGCCGGCTGCGACGGCTTCCACGGGGTCAGCCGCCCCGCGGTGCCGGCCGGCGAGCTGACCGGCCACCGGCTCGACCACCCGGTGGCCTGGCTCGGCGTGCTGGCCGCCGCCCCGCCGCTGTCGCCCGAGCTGATCTACGCCGTCAGCGACCGCGGCTTCGCGCTGCAGAGCATGCGGTCGCCCACCGTCAGCCGGCTCTACCTGTCGGTGCCGCCCGGCGAGGGCGTCGACCACCGCACCGACGCGGAGATCCGGCAGGAGCTGGACCGCCGGCTCACCGGCGGCGCGGGCACCCTGCCGACCGGCCCGATCCTGGAGCGCGTGCTGGTGCCGCTGCGCAGCTTCGTCGCCGAACCCATGCAGTACCGCCGGCTCTTCCTGGTCGGCGACGCGGCCCACATCGTGCCGCCGAGCGCCGCCAAGGGCCTCAACCTGGCCGTCGCCGACGCCCGGCTGCTCGCCGAGGCCCTGGACGGCTGGTACGCGCACGGCCGCCGCGAGCTGCTGGACGGCTACTCGGCCACCGCGCTGCGCCGGGCCTGGCAGGGCCAGGAGTTCTCCGCCGCGATGACCGCCCTGCTGCACCCCACCCCGCAGGAGTCCGCCTTCGACCGCCGGCTGCGCGGCGCGCGGTTCGAACGGCTGCTCTCCTCCACCGCCGAGGCCACCGCCTTCGCCGAGCAGTACACCGGCCTGGCCCGCCGCTGAGCCCGCCCGCCGGCCGTTCCCCTGATGGACCCAGAGCCTCGAACGACCCAGAGCCTCGAACGACCTTGAGCCTCGAACGACCTTGATCGACTGGAGTTCGGACGTCATGACCGACGAAGAGAAGCTGCTCGACCACCTCCGCTGGGTGACGGCCGAACTGCACCAGACCAAGCAGCGGTTGCAGGCGGCCGAGACCGCCGAGCCGATCGCGGTGGTGGCGATGAGCTGCCGCTACCCCGGGGGCGTGCGCACCCCCGAGGAGCTGTGGCAGCTGGTGCTCGACGGCCGGGACGCGGTCGGCCCGTTCCCCACCGACCGTGGCTGGGACACCGCGGCCGCCTACCACCCGGACCCGGACCACCAGGGCACCAGCTACGTCCGCGAGGGCGGCTTCCTGGCGGGGGCGGGCGAGTTCGACGCGGCCTTCTTCGGCATCCCGCCGCGCGAGGCGCTGGCGATGGACCCGCAGCAGCGGCTGCTGCTGGAGACCGCCTGGGAGGCCGTCGAACGGGCCGGCATCGACCCGGTCACGCTGCGCGGCACCCGCACCGGCGTGTACGTCGGCGTCATGCACCACGAGTACGCCTCGCGCCTGTCCGTGCTGCCCGAGGGCGTCGAGGTGTACGCCGGCAGTGGCAACGCGGGCAGCGTGGCCTCCGGCCGGATCTCCTACACCCTGGGCCTGGAGGGGCCGGCGGTCACCGTGGACACCGCCTGCTCCTCCTCGCTGGTCACCCTCCACCTGGCCGCCCAGGCGCTGCGCCAGGGCGAGTGCACCCTGGCGCTGGCCGGCGGCGTCACCGTGATGTCCACCCTGGACCTCTTCGTCGACTTCAGCCAGCAGCGCGGGCTGGCCGCCGACGGCCGCTGCAAGCCGTTCGCGGCCGCCGCCGACGGCACCGGCTGGGGCGAGGGGGCGGGCCTGCTGTTGCTGGAGCGGCTCTCCGACGCGCAGGCCAACGGGCACCCGGTGCTGGCGGTGATCCGCGGCTCGGCGGTCAACCAGGACGGCGCGAGCAGCGGCCTCACCGTGCCCAACGGCCCCGCCCAGCAGCGGGTGATCCGCCAGGCGCTGGCCCAGGCCGGGCTGACCGCGGCCGAGGTCGACGCCGTCGAGGCGCACGGCACCGGCACCACCCTGGGCGACCCGATCGAGGCCCACGCACTGCTCGCCACCTACGGCTCGGAGCGCGGCGCGGCGGCCCCGCTCTGGCTCGGCTCGGTCAAGTCCAACCTCGGGCACACCCAGGCCGCGGCCGGCGCGGCGGGCGTCATCAAGATGGTGCAGGCGCTGCGGCACGGCGTGCTGCCCCGGACCCTGCACGTGGACCGGCCGACCGAGCAGGTCGACTGGTCGGCGGGCGCGGTGCGGCTGCTGACCGAGCGGACCGCCTGGCCGAGCACCGGGCGACCGCGCCGGGCCGCGGTCTCCTCCTTCGGGATCAGCGGGACCAACGCGCACCTGGTGCTGGAGCAGGCACCGGAGGCGGGGCCGCCCGGGGCGCGCGCCGAACGGGCGGCCGCGCCGCTGGTGGCGCTGCCGCTGTCGGCGCGCAGTC
>NZ_JBNQTI010000023.1:47409-70356 GCF_050325825.1 Kitasatospora sp. LaBMicrA B282 | reverse complement strand
CGCTGCCCGCCGACGAGATCGAGCGCCTGGTCGCCAACCGGCTCGACGAGATCGTCCACGAGCAGGCCAACCCGGCCCGGCGCGCCGCCAAGGCGCTCTACGCCGAGCTGTTCGACGCCGCCGGCCTGGTCGCCGCTGCCACGGCCGCCCCCGCCGACGCCACCCACAAGGTGCCCGGCGGCGCGCTCACCGTGGACACCACCAGCTGCGGCAAGCCGCCCGGGCAGCTGCCGGCCGGCCCGCTCGCGTTCAGCGTCACCAACGCCTCCAAGGTCTACGCCACGGTCTACCTCACCTCGGCCGACGCGAGCCTGGCCTACGCGGAGATCAGCTGGCTCGGCCCGGGCAGGACGCTGCCGCTGACCACCACGCTGACCGGCGGCCGGTACGCGATCCGCTGCGTCTTCTCCAGCGGCCCGGTGCAGACCACCGGCCCGGTGCGGGTGGACGGCACGGCCGCCGGTGCGGTGGCCGGCTACCTGCCGATGAACGACAAGGAGCTGACCGCCCCGGTCACCGCCTACCGCGGCTACGTCAGCGCGGAGCTGCCGAAGCTGCTCGCCGCCGCCCAGCTGGTGGACGGCGACCTGGCCCGCGGCGACCTCGCCGCGGCCCGCACCGACTGGCTCACCGCGCACCTGGAGTACGAGCGCCTGGGCGCCGCCTACAACTCCTTCGGCGACTTCGACGACTCGCTCGACGGCATGGCGGGCGGACTGCCGCAGGGCGTCGACACACCGACCTGGACCGGGTTCTTCGCGCTGGAGTACGGCCTGTGGCACGGCCGCACCGCCGACCAGCTGCGGCCGCTCGGCCAGCAGCTGGTGACCGACGCGAGCGGCCTGATCGACGACTTCCCGAGCGAGGACACCGATCCCGGCACCCTGCCGCTGCGGGCCCACGAGATCCTGGAGAACGGGCTGCAGTTCCAGCTGAACGGCATCGCCGACTACGGCGGCGGCAGCACGCTGGCCACCCTGGAGGCGAACATCCAGGGCACCGAGGAGGTGCTCTCGGTGCTCGCCCCGGTGGTCCGCCCGCGCGACCCCGACCTGCTGGCCGAGCTGGACCGGGAACTGCCGGCGCTGGACGCCGAGGTGAACGCCTGCAAGAACCCCGACGGCAGCTGGATCCCGGCCGCCGCGCTCGGCGCCGACCGGCGCCGCAGGCTCGACGGCGACCTCGGCGACCTGCTCGAGCAACTGGCCGTGCTGCCCAACCTGCTGACCCCGAGGAACCACGCGTGACCAGTGCCGAGCACCAGCCCACCGAGCTCCCCGCCGAGCAGCGCGGCGAGCACCCCGGGAGCACCGAGCCCCGCTGCCCGCACGCGGTGCACCGCCGCTCCTTCCTGCGCGGTGCCGGCCTCGGCACCGCGCTCGGCGCGGGCGCGCTGGCCGGGGCCTTCGCGGTCGCGGGCGCCGCCGACGCCGACGACGGCACCGAGCGCGACGGCCCCTCCGGACGGCTGATCCCGTTCCACGGCCCGCACCAGGCCGGCATCACCACGCCGCCGCAGGCCGCCGCGAGCTTCGTGGCGTTCCGGGTGATCGCACCGGACCGGGCCGGCCTGCAGCGCCTGCTGGCGGTGCTCACCGACCGGATCCGCACCCTGACCGCCGGCGGCCCGGTGCCCGCCACCGACCTGGCCTCGCCGCCCACCGACAGCGACACCCTCGGCCCGGTGGTGCCCGCGGACGGGCTGACCGTCACGGTCGGCTTCGGCGCCTCGCTCTTCGACGACCGCTACGGGCTGGCCGACCGCAAGCCGGCCAAGCTGGTGCAGATGCCCGCCTTCCCGGACGACGACCTGGTGGGCGCAACCGAGCTGCACGGCGACCTCTCGCTGCAACTGTGCGCGGACTCGCGGGACACCGTGATGCACGCGCTGCGCGACCTCACCCGGCACACGCGCGGGCTGATGCAGCCGAGCTGGAAGGTGGACGGGTTCCACTCCGCGCCCCGCCCCAGCGGCACCCCGCGCAACCAGCTGGGCTTCAAGGACGGCATCGCCAACCCGGACACCGGGGACGCCCGCACCGCCGACGCGCTGATCTGGACGCACGGCGGCGCGAACGGCGAGCCGGCCTGGGTGGAGGGCGGCTCGTACCAGGTGATCCGGATCATCCGGATGCTGATCGAGTTCTGGGACCGGGTCTCGCTGCACGAGCAGGAGAACATGATCGGCCGCCGCCGCGACTCGGGGGCGCCGCTGGACGGCACCGACGAGGCGGACCGGCCGAACTACCAGGCCGACCCGCAGGGCCTGATCACCCCGATGACGGCGCACATCCGGTTGGCCAACCCGCGCACCGCCGCCACCTTCGACCAACAGATCCTGCGCCGCGGCTACAACTACGAGCGGGGCCTGGACCTGGACGGGAACCTCGATGTCGGGCTGGTCTTCTGCTGCTACCAGCAGGACGTGGCGCGGCAGTTCCAGGCCGTGCAGCAGCGGCTGGCCGGCGAGCCGCTGGTGGACTACATCTCGCCGACCGGCGGCGGGTACTTCTTCGCGCTGCCCGGGGTCAGCGGGTCGGGTGACACCTTCGGGGCCGCGCTGTTCGCCTGACGGGCGGCCCGGGTTCGGGAACGCGGGGCAGGGGCGGGGCTGGGCGAGGGCAGGGGCTGGGGCGGCGCAAGATCGGTTCGGTGAACAACGGATTTCCGATCACCGCCGGGATCTGGCGCTGCGTTTGACCGTACGTCATCATGAGCTGTCGCCGCGCACTGCGGCGCAGTTCCCCCACCGGGCACCCCCATGCCCGCCCGAAGAACCGTGCCACGGCCCGGATTCGCGCGATCCGCGATCCCGGTTGCCCGACCCCCATGCGACAGCACGGAAGGAACCCCCTCAGCATGCCACGCATCAGCGGTGCCATCTCCTCTCGTCCCGTCAAGGCTACGGTCGTCGCCGCGGTCTCCTCGTTCGCCCTGGTCGGCGGGGTCTTCGCGGGCGCCGGACTGGCCCAGGCGCAGACCGCTCCGGAGGCGTCGGCGGCCTCGCACGCCTACCGCCACGGCGCGGTGCCGAAGCTGGACCCGAGCACCGGCCGCGCCGTGACCGCGCCGGACGCCGGCACCGCCACCAACGCCAACAACCTGAGCTACGGCGGCGCGATCGACGGCATCGGCGTCACCACCGGCGCCCCCAGGGTCTACGTCATCTACTGGGGTTCCCAGTGGGGCAAGGCGACCACCACCAACGGCGTGGTCCACCTGTCCGGCGACAAGTCCGGCATGGCGCCCGACCAGCAGTCCTTCTTCAAGGGCCTGGGCAGCAGCACCGACAAGTGGTCCGGCGTGATGACCCAGTACTGCCAGGGCATCGCCACCGGCGCCCAGAGCTGCCCGTCGACCGCGGCGCACGTCGGCTACCCGGGCACCGGCGGCGCGCTGGCCGGCGTCTGGGAGGACACCTCCGCGGTGCCGTCCGCCGCCAGCGGGCACCAGATCGCCGAGGAGGCGATCAAGGCGGCCGCGCACTTCGGCAACACCACCGCCGCCAAGAACCGCAACGTGCAGTACGTGATCACCTTCCCGTCCGGCACCGACCCGGACAACTACCAGACCCAGGGCTTCTGTGCCTGGCACGACTACAACGGTGACACCACGCTCTCCGGCGGTGCCGCCACCTCGCCCTACGGCGACATCGCGTTCACCAACATGCCCTACCTGCCGGACGCGGGCGCCAGCTGCGGCGCCGGCTTCGTCAACAAGCCCGGCCTGTTGGACGGCATCACCATCGTCGGCGGCCACGAGTACGCCGAGACCATCACCGACCAGAACCCGGCCGGTGGTTGGACCGACGCCCAGGGCAACGAGGACGGCGACAAGTGCGCCTGGATCTCCTCGGGCACCGGCGCCTCGCAGAACATCACGCTGAGCACCGGCAAGTTCGCGGTCCAGTCCACCTGGGGCAACGACGGCAACGGCGGCGCCGGGGCCTGCGAGGTCTCGCACGCCTTCGTGAAGTAGCCGCCGCCGGCTGCGCCGCGGCGCCGGACGCCGCACCACCGACAAGCCGAGCAACGCCCCGGGGCCCAGCTCCGGGGCGTTGTCCGTGCCGGCGGTCAGCGGTGCCGCTGCACCAGGTGGGTGGAGACCCGGAGGTCGGCCCGGCGGACTTCCAGCACCCGGCGGTAGGGGAGCACCGTCCAGCCGTCCTCGGCCCGCTGTCCGCCGATGCCGCTGGAGGCCACCACCACCTGCTCGGCCTCGGCCCGGTAGCGCAGCCGGAAGAAGTCGGGGCCGCGGCGCACGCTCACCTCGGAGGCGGGGTCCTCGTCGGCGTAGGCGTAGAGGGCGTGTTGGGTGAGCAACAGGCAGTTGAGGCTGGCGAAGGTGGCGGCGTGCGCCCGGACGTCGGCGGCGGCCCCGGCCAGCGCGTCGACCGGGTCCTCGGTGCGCAACCGGGCCAGCACCCGCAGGAAGTAGCGCTCCGAGTCGGTCTCGCCCCGGGCCCCGGCCAGCAGGTCGGGACCGATCAGCGGGTCCAGCGCCTCGATCGGGCGGAAGAAGCCGTTGTGGGCGAAGGCCAGGGTGCCGGCCCGGAACGGGTGGGTGTTGCGCGGCGCGGTGGCCAGCCCCGGGCTGGCCATCCGCAGGTGCAGCAGGGCGGCGTCGGTGACGGTGTCGGTCAGGCTCTTGGGGAAGGCCTCGCTGCGGTGGGCCGGCAGCACCTCCTTGGTCACCGCCAACTCGCCGTCCACCCGCCAGGCCGCGATCCCCCAGCCGTCCGCGTGCTCCGCGGAGAGGCCGGTGAACGGCTCGACCAGCCCGTCGAGCGAGTCGGTCAGGGGTATCGGGGCACGGGTGACCACGCCGAGCAGCCGGCACATGCCGAGTCCTTTCGGATGTCCTTGCGAAGGTGGGGGATTGGCGGAGGCTCAGCCCTGCTGGCGGCGGTCCAGCACGGTGGCGATCCGGGACAGGCTCGCGTTGATCAGCACGTAGCAGGCGGCGCCCACCAGGTAGCTGGAGAGCACGGTGTTGTAGTACTCGCCGAGCACCTGGGTCTGGTGCAGCAGCTCGACGTAGCTGACCACGTAGCCGAGCGAGGAGTCCTTGAGCAGCCGGACCAACTGGCTGACCAGCGCGGGCAGCAGCTTGCGCACCGCCTGCGGGATCACCACGAAGCGCATCGCCTGCCAGTAGGTCATGCCCAGGCTCTGGGCGGCCTCGGCCTGCCCGCGCGGCTGGGCGAGCACCCCGGCCCGGAAGATCTCCGCGACCACCGGGATGTTGCTCAGCACGATCGGCAGCACCAGCTGCCAGAAGACCGGGAAGGTCACCCCGGCCCGGGGCAGCGCGAACAGGAAGACGTAGAGCAGCAGGAGCAGCGGCACCGCGCGGAACAGCTCGACGTAGCCGCGGGCCAGCGCCCGCGGCACCCGGGAGCGGCTCAGCCGGAGCAGCGCCACCGGTACCGCCAGCGGGAAGGCGAGCGCCGCCGCGACCCCGGTGACCCGCAGCGTCTGCCCGATCCCGTCGAGCAGGAAGCGGATGATCGGCCACTGCCGGTACATCTCCCACTGGTCGGCGGCCAGTTGCCCGTGCACCTGGAACTGACGGACCGCCAGGGCGAGCAGGACGGCCAGCACCAGCAGCGACGCCCCGGTGGCCAGCCGGATCCGGCGCCGGGCCCGCGGCCCGGGCTGGTCGAAGAGCAGGCGGTGCTCGTCGTCCGTGCGAGTGGCTCTGCGAGCGCTCATCGGCGGATCGCCACCTTCTTCTCGATCCGTCCGGCGATCAGCCCGGAGGTCAGCGTGATCAGCACGTAGACCACCGTGGTCACGGCGAAACTGGTCAGCGGCTCGTCGTACTTGAGGGTGGTCAGTTCGGCCTGGCCGGTCATCTCGCTCACCCCGACCGCGGCCGCCAGCGAGGTGCCGAGCGCCAGCCCGATGAAGACGTTGGCCAGCGGCTGCACCATCGAGCGCAGCGCCTGCGGCAGGATGACGAAGCGCAGGCTCTGACCGGCCGTCAGACCGAGGGCGCGGGCCGCCTCCGCCTGCCCGAGCGGGACCGTGCGGATGCCGGCCCGCACCACCTCGCAGACGAAGGCCGCCCAGTACAGCGCCATGGTCAGGGTGACGGTGCCGAAGAGCGAGAAGCGCAGGCCCACCACCGGCAGCCCGAAGACGAAGAGCACCAGCAGCACCAGCAGCGGGATGTTGCGGAACACCGTGACGTAACCGGTGCCCAGCACCCGCAGCGGCGGCACCGGGCTGATCCGGCAGACCGCCAGCACCAGCCCGAGCAGCAGCGCACCGGCGAAGCCGAGCGCGGTCATCGCCAGGGTCAGCTGCAGACCGTGGCCGAGCGGGCCGAGCGTCTCGTGGATTCCCTTCGGCACGGCCGTCAGCTGCCCTGCGCGGAGCCGATCACCGGCGGGGCCGGCGGGGTGCCGGGCAGCACCGTGCCGATCGTCGCCTGCCAGAGCTTGGCCCACTCGCCGTCGGACTCGATCTGCTTCAGCCAGTCGTTGACGAAGGCCTTCACGTCCGGGGAGTTCAGCGGCACCCCGATCCCGTAGGGCTCGGTGGTGAAGGGCTGGCCGACCACCTTGACCTGGGGGTCGCGGAACTGGTCGCCGAGCAGCAGCGCCTGGTCCAGCACGTAGGCGTCGGCCCGGCCCTGCTCGACCGCCTGCTGGCACTCGGCGTTGGTCTGGAAGAGCATCACCTTGGCGCTCGGCGCGTACTGCTTCAGGTCGTTGGCCGCGGTCGAACTCGACTCGGTGCAGACGTTCTTGCCCGCCAGGTCGGCCACGGTGGTGATCGAGGTGTTGTTCTTGGCCACCAGGATCGCGTCGCCGGAGGAGTAGTAGGGGCCGGCGAAGGCCACCTTCTGGGCCCGGGCGGGGGTGATCGTGTAGGTCGCGAAGACCGTGTCGACGGTGCCGTTCTGCAGCAGCGTCTCGCGGGTGTCGGCGGTGACCAGCACCAGGTTCTCGTTGGGCTTGCCGGTGATGTACTTGGCCAGCATCTGGGCCAGGCCCGCGTCGAATCCGGTCAGCTTGCCGGTCACCGGGTCCTTGAGCGAGAAGAGCGCCGAGGTGTCGGTGCCGCCGACGTTCAGCGTGCCGCGGTCCTTGATCTTCGCCATCGGGCTGCCCGCGGGGATCGCCGAGGCCGGCGCCACCGGGGCGGCGTCGAGCACGCTCTGGAAGGTGGGCGCACCGGCGGTGCTGCCGGAGCCCTTCGGAGCGGGCAGCGAGCCGGAGGAGCCGCAGGCGGCGAGCGAGAGGGTGAGCGCGAGCGCGGAGAAGGTGGCGGCGGCGAGCGGGAGGCGTGACCTCACGTGCACGGAGGGGTTCCCTTCATCAGTGGCTGAGGATCTTGGAGAGGAAGTCGCGGGCCCGCTCGGTCCGCGGCGCGGTGAAGAACTCCTCCGGCGTGCCGGTCTCCAGGATCCGCCCCCGGTCCAGGAAGACGATCCGGTCGGCGGCCCGGCGGGCGAAGCCCATCTCGTGGGTGACCACCAGCATGGTCATCCCCTCGGTGGCCAGCTCGACCATGACGTCGAGCACTTCCTTGATCATCTCGGGGTCGAGCGCCGAGGTCGGCTCGTCGAAGAGCAGCAGCCGCGGGTCCATCGCCAGCGCCCGGGCGATCGCCACCCGCTGCTGCTGGCCGCCGGAGAGCTGGGCCGGGTAGGCCTCGGCCTTGTCCGCCAGCCCGACCCGGGTGAGCAGCTCGCGGGCCCGGTCGGCGGCCTGCTGCTTCGGAATCCCGGCCACCCGCACCGGCGCCAGGGTGAGGTTCTCCAGCACGCTCAGGTGTCCGAACAGGTTGAAGGACTGGAAGACCATGCCGACCTGGGCCCGCAGCCGGGCCAGCTCCCGCCCCTCGGCCGGCAGCGGGACCCCGTCGATGGTGATCGCGCCTGAGTCGATGGTCTCCAGCCGGTTGACGCAACGGCAGAGCGTCGACTTCCCCGACCCCGAGGCACCGAGCAGCACCACGACCTCGCCGCTGTGCACCTCCAGGTCGATGTCGTGCAGCACCTGCTGGTCCCCGAAGGACTTGTTGACCTTGTCCAGGCGGACCAGGGCCGATGTGCCGGACGTGCTCATCTCGGGACCGTCACCTCCTGCGGAGCTCGGGCGGCCACGGGGGGCCGTGCGGGGTGGTGTCGACAGCATGGCGGCGGTGAAACTCATATGTCCAGTAGGGGATTTAAGGTCGAGTGATAAACATCCTTTATCCTTGATCGGTGTTCGATGTGCGCCAACTTCAGGTGCTCTCCGAGGTCGCCCGCACGGGCACCTACACGGCTGCCGCCGAGTCCCTCGGATACAGCCAACCGGCCGTCAGTTACCAGATGCGGATGCTGGAGCGCAGCGTCGGTGCCGCCCTGGTCACCCGCAGCGGGCGCGGGGTGCGGCTGACCCAGGTCGGGCAGACCCTGGCGCGGCACGCCGAGGCGGTGCTGGCCGCCCTGCGCACCGCCGAGGACGAGGTGGCCGCGCTGACCGACGGCGGAGGCGGCCAGGTCCGGCTCGCCGCGATGCAGAGCGGGTGCGTGGCCCTGGTGCCGGCGGCGCTCGGCGCGCTGCGGCGCAGCCACCCGGAGCTCGAGGTGGTGGTCACCCAGACCGAGTGCCACCGCTCGCACCGCCTGGTGCTCGCCGGCGAGGTCGAACTGGCCATGATGTGCGACCTCGAACTGGGCGGGACCGACGGCCAGGGCGCGCTGCCCGACCCGCGGCTGCTGCGGCTGCCGCTGCTCAGCGACCGGCGCTGCGTGCTGCTGCCGGCCGACCACCCGCTGGCCGCCGCGCCGACCGTGGCGCTGGCCGAGCTGGCCGGCGAGCGCTGGGTGCTGGAGAGCGGCCGGGAGCGCTTCCTGGCCGCCTGCCGGACGGCCGGCTTCACGCCGAAGGTGGCCGCCACCTCGGATGACCAGCTGACCATCCACTGCCTGGTGGCCAACCGGATCGGGGTGGCGATCATGAACGAGCTGGGGGTCGGCGCGCACACCGACCCCCGGGTGGTGGCCCGGCCGCTGCGGGACTGGCCGGTGCGGCGGATCTTCGCGCTGCTCTGGCCGGACATGGTCCGGGTCGCCCCGGTCGCCGCCCTGCTCGACGCGCTGCGCGCCACCGCTGCGGAGCACCACCACCGCATGCTCGGCACCGCCCGGCTGGGCGCGGGGGTGCCGTAGCACCACGGAACAGAACCGCCAGGGCGCGTCACCCGTTCGGCCCCCTTAGGGTGGATGTATTCGGTTTGCGGTGGAGATGTCCGGCCCGGCCTGCTGAGGACTGGTGGTGGGCGAGGTGATCCGCGGGGTCCACCTGGAGTCGCAGTGGCGCAGGGAGGCGCTGCGCACCAACCTGTGGGTGGTCCCGACGCTGGAGGTGCTGCTCGCGGTCGGGCTCTTCTTCGGCACCTGGTCGCTGGACCGGGCCGCCTACCGCGGTGCGCTCAGCCTGCCGTCCTGGGTGATCAGCGGCACCGCCGACGCCGCCCGGCAGATCCTGGCCGCGATCGCTGCGGCGCTGATCACCGTGGTCGGCGTGGTCTTCTCGATCATGATCGTGACGCTCACCCTGGCCTCCACCCAGTTCGGGCCGCGGATGCTGCGCACCTTCATCCGCGACCGCACCACCCAGGTCACCCTGGGCACCTTCGTCGCCACCTTCGTCTACGCGATGCTCGCGCTGATCTCGATCGGCCCGGCCTCGCACGGCGACTTCGTGCCGCACCTGACGATCACCGTCTGCATGGGCCTGGTGCTGCTGGACCTCGCGGTGCTGATCCACTTCATCCACCACATCGCCACCACGATCCAGTTGCCCTACGTGATCGCCTCGATCGCCACCGAGCTGACCGAGGCGATCGACGCCGGCGTGGAGCGGGCCGAACGGGCCGAACGGGTCGAACGGGCGCGGGCCCGGGCCCGGGCGGCGAACGGGCCGGGGCACCGCCCGGCCGCCGTCGAGCAGGGGCCCGACGCGGCCGAGCTGCACGCCCGGCTGGACGCCGCTGGGGCCACCGTGCCCGCCCCGGCCAGCGGCTACCTGCAGTTCGTCCGGCACCGCACCCTGGTGCGGATCGCCACCGAGCTGGACGCGGTGATCCGGCTCGACCACCGCCCGGGGCACTTCCTGGTGCAGGGCCACCCGCTGGCCACCGTCTGGCCGGCCACGGCCGCCCCCGAGGTGGCCCGCAGCTTCGCCCGCGCCCACATCACCGGCCCCTCGCGCACCCTCGCCCAGGACATCGCCTTCGCGGTCGACCAGCTGGTGGAGATCGCCATCCGGGCGCTGTCCAGCGCGGTCAACGACACCTTCACGGCGCTGACCTGCGTGGACTGGCTCGGCGAGGGCCTGTGCCGGATCGCCGCGCACTGGCAGCCCGACCCGGTGCACCGGGACGCGGACGGCCGGATCCGGGTGATCGCCGCCCCGGTCAGCTACGAGCGCCTGGTGCAGCGCGCCTTCGAGAAGGTCCGGCAGGCCGCGGTCGGCATGCCCGCCGTGCTGATCCGGCAACTCGACGCGCTCGCCCAGATCATGGGCGAGACCGTGAGCGAGGAGCAGTGCGCGGTGCTGCTCGACCAGGCCGCGATGATCGACCGGGTGGCGGTGGAGACGGTCCCCGAACCGGCCGACCGCGACGACGTGCACCGGCGGTACCTGGCGGTGCTGGCGGCGCACGCCGAGCGGAAGCGGCGCGCGGAGCTGGGGGACCGGGGGCGATAGCGGCCGGGTCGGAACCTCGACGGCTGATCTGGAGCTTGATCGTCCGCATACACTGCTCGCCATGCCCTGGATCGACGCCCTCCGTGACACCGCGCGCACCGGGTTGCACCTGGACCGGACCCTGACCAACCCCAAGCGGGCCGCCCGCGGTGCGCTCGCCGTGGCGCTGGTGCTCTTCCCGACCCTCGCCCTCGCCGGTCCCAAACTGGCCACCTCGGCGGCGATGGGTGCCTTCATCGCCGGCACGGCCACCTTCCAGCGCAGTTTCCGGCCCCGCCCCTCGCTCGCCGTGGCGGCCGGGATCGGACTGGGCGTCAGCACCTTCACCGGCTACCTGGCGGTCTCGGTGCCGGGCCTCTTCCCGGTGGTGCTGGCCGGCTGGGCGCTGCTGGCCGGACTGGCCTGGGCCGCCGGGCCGACCGCGGGGGTGGTCGCGGCCACCACGGTCTCGGTGATGCTGGTGGTGGTGCAGCTGCCGGTCAGCGTGCCGATGGCGCTCTTCCACGGGCTGCTCTGCGCGCTCGGCGGGGTGGTGCAGGCGGCGGTGATCGTGCTCTGGCCGATCGACAGCTGGCGGGCCCAGCGCGACGCGCTCGCCGACGCCTACCACGCGCTCGCCGAGCACGCGCGCGAGCTGCGCGAGGACCCGACCACCCCGGTCGACCCGGCCGCGTTGATGAACGCCCGCAAGGCCTCCGAACTGACCCCGTGGCAGGACCGCCACCGCCCGCGCGAGCTGCACGGGCTGCGCGGCCTGGCCGAGTCGATGCGCCCGGCGATCACCGCCCTGGCCGACCCGCGCGGCGGTGCCCCCGAGCAGGGTCCGGCCCGCGACCGGGTCTGCGTGCTGCTGGCGGCGGCGGCCGAGACGCTGGACGCGCTCGCCCAGGCGATCCGCACCGGCGACCCGCTGCACCTGCCGCGGACGGCGAGCGCCCTGGTCACCCTGCCCGAGGCGGACGGGGACGCCTCGCACGCCGAGGCCGCGCACTCCGACGCCCCGCACTGCGACGCCCGGCACCCGGCGGCCCCGCACCCCGACGTCCCGCACCCCGAGGCCTCGCTGCCGCCCGGCCCGGCCCGGGTGGCCGCCCGGCAGCTGGCCGCGCTGCTCGGCCGCGCCGTGGACGCCCTCGACCACGCGCACCACCACACCGTCGCCGCCCCGACCCCCGGCAGCGGCGGCGCGCTGCTGCGGCCCTCGCTCTTCGGCATGGCGCCGCTGGTGCTGCGCTCGGTCCGGCGCCAGCTGCACCCGGGCTCGCCGGTCCTGCGGCACGCGGTGCGCCTGGCCGCCGTCGTCACCGTGGCGCACCTGGTCGCCGAACTGGCCGGTCTGCACCGCCCGTACTGGGCCCCGCTGACCGCCGCCATGGTGATCCGGCCCGACTTCGGGCAGACCTTCAGCCGCGGCGTGGCCCGGCTGGCGGGCACCGTGGTCGGGGTCGCGGTCGGCACGGCCGTGGTCGGGCTGCTGCACCCCGGCCCGTGGTGGTCGGCGGCTCTGGCGGTGGTCTGCATCGGCGGCGCCTACCTGACCAACCGGACCGGCTACGCGCTGATGACCGCCTGCGTCTCCGCCTACGTGGTGCTGCTGCTCGGACTGCAGGGCGGCCGCCCGCTGACCATCGCCGCCGACCGGATCGGCCTGACCCTGCTCGGCGGCGCGGTCGCGCTGCTGGTCTTCGCCGCCTTTCCCAGCTGGGCCTCGGCCCGGCTGGCCGACCGGCTGGCCGACTGGATCACCGCCAGCGGGGTGTACGGCGCGACCGTGCTGACCGTCTTCGGCGACCCGGCCGCGCACGGCCGCCAGGAGGTGCGCAGTGCCCTGCTGGACGCCCGGGAGGCGCGTGCCGCGCTGCTGCTGGCGGTGGAACGGGCGGCCGGCGAACCGGTCCGCGACGCGCTCTGCACGTCGCTGCCGGCCAAGCAGTTGGACAAGGCCCGGGCGGCGGTCGGCCTGTTCGGCCGCACCGGGCTGCTGATGGAGGCCCAGCTGCCGGGCGCGGACGCCGCTCCGGTGCCGGGCGCCGAGCGGTTCGCGGCCGCCCTGGTGGACGCCACCGCGGTGGCGGCGAGCGCCGTGCGGGAAGGCCGGCCGGTGGACTTCGCCCGGCTGCGGGAGGCGCAGCGGGCCTGGGAGCGGGAACTCCGGCCGGCGGGTGCCGCGGTCGACGGCACTGCAGAGCAGGGCGCCGCGGACCACCGTGCCGCGGACCACCGTGCCCCGGACCCCGGGCTGTCCGACCGCGTCGAGCTGCTGCGGGCCGCCTCCCGGCTGCTCGCCCAGGCCTGCGACGACCTGGAACGTGCGCTGCACCGCGGCAAGACCGGCCGCCGCACGGGCGAGCCGGCCACCACCGCGCCGCTCGTCGCACCGCGCGCGCCGCTGCCCGGCTCGGCGGCGATCGGCTCGGCGGTGATCGGCGCGCAGCCGACCGGCGCAGCAGCCGCCGTCGCCCAGTCGGGCTAACCCCGGCCCCCGGCACCTCTCCCGCCCCGCCCGCCCCAGCAGGCCCCGGCCGCCGCGCCACACCCGTGCCCGGCGCGCCGATTCGAGCTGCCCTCGACACCCCGGCTGGCAGAGTGGAGGCGCTCCCCGGAAACGCGATCCGGCCGGACCGGCGGGGCGGAGAGGAGTCCTCGTCTCATGTCCTGGTGCGAGCTCTCGGTAGCCGCCCCCGCCGGTCCACCCGCCGGTTCGACCGTCCCGTCGCAGGTGCCCGCGCGGTGCCGCCGGACGCCCAGGAGCGCAGCGTGAGCGCCGGCTGCGGCGCCCCGCTGCTCGGCGGCGCCCTGTGCCACGGTCCGTGGCTCGCCGGCGCCGCCTCGTTCGCCGTCACGCCGGGGGCGCTGTGGCTGCTCGGCTGGGTGCTGGAGCGCCGGCGCCCGCGCCCCCGGCAGGAGTTCCTCGCCGTCACCCTGGGCGACCCGCTGCTCGCCGTCGCCCTCGCCCTGGGCGTGGCGCGGCTGCACGGCACGCTGCCGGGCGGGGCGGCCGGCCCGCCGTTCGGGCTGCTCTTCGCGCTCGGCTGCCTCGGCTTCGGCCTGCTGCAGTGGCGCACCGAGCTGCGCGAGGGCTACTTCACCCGGGAGCAGGCGCTGGCGCCCACCAAGGTCTGGCACCAGCTGGTGGTCTACCCGGTGCTCGGGTACTGGCTGTGGACGGCCGTGCTGGGCGCGTTCCTCGCGCACGGCGGCGGCTTCGCCGACCTCACCGAGACGGTCCTGATGGTGCTCGGCGTGCTGGTCTGGGTCGCCACCAACGTCTACGACCGGGCCAACCCCAAGCTCGGCCACCCGCCCTACGACTGGCGCCGGCTGCGCCCCCGCCGCGGCCCCTGGGCCGCCGCCTCCACCACCCTGCGCGCCTACCTCCGGGTCCACCCGGAGCACCGGCAGCCGGAACCGCAGGCCGCCCGTTCGGCGCAGCAGACCGTCAAGGTCCCGTGAAGGACGGCTGGTTACGCGTAGTCCGGGCGTCAAGAACGGGTGCGCACCAGCTCCGTACACGCTGCACTGGAGTCGGGCCGAGCACCTGCGGGCCCGCGCCGCGCGTGGAAGGAAGCGTCTGCCATGTCCGACACCCAGGTCGCCGTCCCGTCCGACACCCTCTCGTCCGGCGCCGTCCGGTCCGACCTCGTCCCGTCCGGCAGCCTCCCGTCCGGCAGCCTCCGGTCCGACACCGTCGCGCCCGCGCCGCAGCCGCTCGGCAGCCCCTGGCCCGCCTCGGCCCGGCCCGGACCCGGCGGTGAGGTGCTGGTCAGCGGCGTGGGTCTGGCGGAGGCGGCCGACCGCTTCGGCACCCCGCTCTACCTGCTCGACGAGGCCGAGGTGCGCGCGCGGGCCCGCGCCTACCGCGCCGCCCTGCCGCAGGCCGAGGTGCTCTACGCGGCCAAGGCCTTCCTGTGCAGCGCGATGGCCGACTGGATCGCCGAGGAGGGCCTGGGACTTGACGTCTGTTCGGCCGGCGAGCTGCGGCTGGCCACGGCGGCCGGCTTCCCGCCGCACCGGATCCTGCTGCACGGCAACGCCAAGACGCCCGAGGAGCTGCGCCTGGCCCGGCGGTTGCGGGTGGGCCGGATCGTCATCGACGGCCTGGCGGAGATCCCGAGGCTGGCGGCGCTGGCGGTCGCGGACGTCCCGCAGCGGGTGCTGATCCGGGTGCTGCCGGGGGTGGCGGCCGGGCACCACAGCGCGGTGCGGACCGGCGTGGACGGCCAGAAGTTCGGCTTCGGGATCGCCGGCGGCGACGCGGCCGAGGCGGTCAGCCGCACCCTGGCCCAGGGCAGCCTCCACCTGGTCGGCCTGCACTGCCACCTGGGCTCGCAGATCACCGAGGTCGAGCCCTACCTGGCGGCCCTCGACCGGGTGGTCGAGCTGCTCGCCGGGATCCGCGACCGGCACGGCGTCGAGCTGCCCGAGCTCGACCTCGGCGGCGGCCACGGCATCCGCTACCTGGCCCAGGACCGTGAGTTGGACCTGGCCGCCTTCGCCCGCGCGGTGAGCGACCGGCTGGCCGAGCGCTGCCGCGCCCACGGCCTGGCCGTGCCGCGCCTGGTGGTCGAGCCGGGTCGGGCCATCGCCGCGCCGGCCGGCGTCGCGGTCTACCGGGTCCTCTCGGTCAAGCACACCACCGACGGGCGCACCTTCGCCGCGGTCGACGGCGGCATGAGCGACAACCCCCGCCCGGCGCTCTACGGTTCGCCCTACGAGGTGCGCCTGATCGGCCGCACCTCGGAGGCCGGGACGACGACCGTCGACGTGGTCGGCCGGCACTGCGAGGCCGGCGACGTCCTGGTCCACGACGCCCCGCTGCCCGCGGACCTGCGCCCCGGCGACCTGCTCGCGGTCCCGGCCGCCGGTGCCTACCAGTACTCGATGGCCTCCGGCTACAACATGATCGGCCGCCCGGCCGTGGTCGCCGTCCGCGACTCCCGCGCCCGGCTGCTGATCCGCCGCGAGACGGTCGAGGACTTCCGCGCCCTGGAGATGGAACGCTGACACCCGCTCAACGCTGACGCCCGTTCAGTACCGGCACCGACACCCGGTCGGTGCTGACGACCGGTCACCGTTCGCCGTGATCACCATATATCGGCCCCGGGGCCTTGCAGCAAGGCCCAGGTGATCCCGCAGAATCGTGCGCCGAGCCCAGGAGCTGGGCCGACCCTACGAACGGGGGGACTCGCGGGATGCGCGTTCTGTTGTCGACGTACGGCTCGCGCGGGGACGTCGAACCGCTGGTGGAGCTCGCGGTGCAGCTGTGCGGACTCGGCGCGGAGGTGCGGATGTGTGCGCCGCCGGACGAGGACTTCGTGGAGCTGCTGGCCCGGGTCGGCCTGCCGCTGATCCCGGTCGGCCGACCGATGCGCACCATGGTGCGCCCGGCCTCGCGGGCCGAGGCGGGCCGCCGGGTGGCCGAGTTCGCCGCGCAGTACGACGCGGTGGCCGCCGCGGCCGAGGGGTGCGACGTGCTGCTGGCCAGCGGCCTGGCGCACTTCGCCTCGCGGTCGGTGGCGGAGCAGCTGGGCATCCCGTACGCGTACGCGACCTGCTGCCCCTTCCTGCTGCCGACCCCGCACCAGGCGCCGCCGGCCGCGCTGTTGCCGGGCCAGGCGTTCCCGGCGGGGGTGACCGACAACCGGGCGCTCTGGGAGCTGAACGCCGAGCTCTTCGACTCGATGCACGGCGAGGCGCTGAACGCGCACCGGGAGTCGGTCGGCCTGCCGCGGGTGGCCGGCGTGCGCGAGTTCATCCTCACCGACCGGCCGTTCCTGGCCGCGGACCCGCTGCTCGCGCCCTGGCGGGAGACCGAGGAGCTCGACGTGGTGCACACCGGCGCCTGGATCCTGCCCGACGACCGCCCGCTGCCGGCCGACCTGCGCGCCTTCCTGGACGCGGGCGTGCCCCCGGTCTTCGTCGGCCTCGGCAGCACCCGCCAGACCACCGGTGACGTGGCCCGCCCGGCCATCGAGGCGGTCCGGGCGCTGGGCCACCGGGTCGTGGTCGGCCGCGGCTGGGCGGACCTGGCCCTGATCGACGAGCGCGACGACTGCTTCGTGGTCGGCGAGGTCAACCAGCAGGCGCTGTTCACCGAGGTGGCCGCCGTGGTGCACCACGGCGGCGCGGGCACCACCACCACGGCCGCCCGGGCCGGCGTGCCCCAGGTGGTGGTCCCGCAGGGCGCCGACCAGCCCTACTGGGCTGCCCGGGTGGCCGACCTGGGCATCGGTGCGGCGCACGCGGCGACGGCGCCGACCGCCGAGTCCCTCACCGCCGCGCTGCGCACCGCCTTCGACCCCGCGACCCGGGCCCGGGCCGCCGCCGCGGCCGCCACGATCCGCACCGACGGCGCCGCGGTGGCGGCGAAGCTGCTGCTCGAGCTGGCGGGCTGAGTCCCGGATCACGCAGCAGGGCCTGCCGGCAGCTCGACTGCCGGCAAGCCCTCGCACGTTCGGTTCGGCCGCCTTGTTACGGCGTCTCGGCCCTGACCAGGGTCAGCGCCGGGGGCTGCTCCGGCTCGCCGTGATGGGTCAGGCGTTCGCCCTCGATGTCCAGGTCCGGCAGGCGCCGGGCCAGCCAGGACGGCAGCCACCAGGCGGCGTGGCCGGTGAGCGCGAGCACGGCGGGGACGAAGGTCATCCGGATCACGAAGGCGTCCAGCAGGACGCCGACGGCCAGCGCGAAGGCGATCTGCTTGAGGATCTGGCCGTCGCTGGTCAGGAAGGCGGCGAAGACCGCGATCATGATCAGGGCGGCGGCGGTGACCACCCGGGCGCTGTGCCGGCCGCCGCTGAGGACGGCAGCGAGCGGCGGCCGGTCGCGGACGTACGCCTCGCGCTGACGGGAGACCAGGAAGACCTCGTAGTCCATGGCCAGGCCGAAGAGGACGGCCAGCAGGATGATCGGCAGGAAGCTGCTGACCGGGCCGGCCCGGTCCACGCCGATCAGGTGGGCCAGGTGGCCGTTCTGGAAGACGCTGACCACCGCGCCCAGGGTGGCCGCGACCGAGAGCAGGAAGCCGACGGCGGCCTTGACCGGGACCACCAGCGAGCGGAAGACCAGGAGCAGCAGGAGCAGCGAGAGGCCGACCACCACCGCGGCGAACGGCACCATCGCGGAGTCCAGCTTGGCCGAGACGTCGATGCCGACGGCGGTGCTGCCGGTCACCTTGATGCTCGCGCCGGTCTGCCGGTGCAGCTGGTCGGCGTCCGCGCGGATCGCGTTGACCAGGTCCTTGGTGGCCTGGTCGCTCGGGGCGCTCTTCGGGACCACCTGGAGCAGCGCGGTGTGGGTCTGCGGGTCGGCCACCGGCGGGCTGACGGCGACCACGTCGGGCAGCGCCCGGATGCCGGCGGCGAGCTGCTCGCCGGCCGCCTTCGGGTCGGCGCTCTGCGAGGTGTCGGCGAGCACCAGCAGCGGGCCGTTGAAGCCGGGGCCGAACTTGTCGCTGACCTGGTCGTAGGCCAGGCGCTGGGTGCTGCCGCCCGGCGCGGTGCCGTTGTCGGGCAGTGCGAGGCGCAGGCCGTGGGCCGGCCAGGCGAGTGCGCCGACGGCGACCAGCACCGCGAGCACGGTGAGCAGCGGGCGGCGGGTGACCAGGCGGAACCAGCGTTCGCCGGCGTTCGCCGCGCCGTCGCCGGTGCGCTCGACGGCCTGCTCGCGGCGCAGCGCCCGCGATCCGGGCTTCGGGACCAGCCGCGCCCCGGCGAAGCCGAGCAGCGCGGGCAGCAGGGTGATGGCGACCAGGACCGCGATCAGCACGGCCGCGGCCGCGCTCAGGCCCATGACGGTCAGGTAGGGGATGCCGACCACGGAGAGGCCGGCCATCGCGATCACCACGGTCAGGCCGGCGAACACCACGGCGCTGCCGGCGGTGCCGACGGCGAGCGCGGCCGATTCCTCGGGGTCGGTGCCGTGGGCGAGCTGGGCCCGGTGCCGGCTGACGATGAAGAGCGCGTAGTCGATGCCGACCGCCAGACCGATCATCAGCGCCAGGCTCTGGGCGGTGGAGGAGATGGCCGTCACGCCGGTGAAGGCGAGCACGCCGGCCAGCGCGGTCAGCACGCCGGCGATGGCGCTGAGCAGTGGCAGGCCGGCGGTGAGCAGCGAGCCGAAGGTCAGCGCGAGGACCAGGACGGCGACGCCGACCCCGATCAGGTCCTCGGCGCCGGGCTTGGCGGCGCCGGCGCCGTAGGCCGCACCGCCCACCTGCACGTCCATCCCGGGCAGTTGCTGCTCGGCGGTGGCGACGGCGGTGTGCAGCTTGTCGAGCGTGTCGGACTTCAGCGCGCTCTGCACCACCTCGTACTGCACCTGGGCGATCGCGGTGCTGCGGTCCGGCGAGACGGTCTGCGCCGTGACCGGGTCGATCACCTTGGCGACCTGCGGGGCGGACTGCGCCGCCTGCAGCGCGGTGTGGATCGCGGCCAGGTCGGCGGGGTCGGTGATCTTCTGTCCGGCGGGGGCGGTGAAGACGACCTGGGCGCTGGTGCCGGAGGAGGTCGGGAAGTCGGTCTTCATCCGGTCCAGCGCCTGCTGGGACTCGGACCCGGGGATGGTGAAGGTGTCGTCCAGCTTGCCCGGGCCGCCGAAGGCGGCCATGCAGGCGACGACCGCGGCGATCACGGCGAGCCAGAGCGCCAGGACGCGGCGTCGGTGCCGGAAGGCGGACCGTCCCAGGCGGTGGAGGAGGGTGGGCATGGCGGGCTCCGAGTCTGAAGCAGGGGATGCCGCAAAAGTGGCAGGACTGCCACGTTAGCAAATGTGGCAGTCCTGCCACTTTCTCGGGGTGCCCTGGCGGGTGCGGAGTCGATCCGCGCGGCGGAGCTGAGATGATCCGGGGGTGAACGAGGCAGGACCGGGTCGCCGGGAAGAGAACAAGCGGCGCACGCACGACGCGCTGGTGGAGGCGGCCGCACGGCTGTTCCGCGAGCGGGGCTACGAGTCGACCACCGTGCGGGACATCGCCCAGGAGGCGGGGGTGGGGGAGCGGACCTTCTTCCGCTACTTCCCCTCCAAGGAGAACCTGATCATGCAGCAGGTTCGGGAGATCATTCCGCCGCTGGCCGAGGAGCTCCGGGCCCGCCCGGTCGGCGAGCCGCCGCTGACCGCGCTCTGCGAGGCGGTGCTGGAGATCGCCTTCCGCTACGACAGTCCGATCACCATCCTGCTGGTCGGGCCGCAGCCGATGAGCCCGGACCCGCACACCCGCGGTGAGAAGGCGCTGCTCTTCGATCTGGAGTCGATGGTGGCCGGAGTCTTCCTCGAGCGGTTCGCCGCGGCGGGGGCGGTGGGCGGGGAGCCGGCCGTGGTGGCGACCGGGGTGCCCCGCGACGAGCAGCTGGTCCTGCGCGCGGACGTGCTGGCCAGGTCGGGCATCGCGGTGCTGCGCGCCGTCCGGCTGACCTACCACCAGCTCTCCGAGCGGCGCCGGGGCGAGATCGACATGGTCGACTTCGTCCGCCGCGCCTTCGCCGAGCTCGGCGTGCCCTACGAGGGGCCGGCGGCGTAGTCGCGCCGACTTGGGATCAGTCGCCCGCGGCCATGGGGTTCGTGGGCGAAGGGTCGGCGATGGGTACGGTCAGCGCGGTCAGCAGCGGGGTGAGGAAGCGGCGCTCCAGGTGCCCGGGGGGCAGCTGGTCCGGCTCCACGTAGCTCTGCGCCAGGCCGCCCTCGCGGATCGCGACGAGCAGGCGGGCCAGCTCCTCGGCGTCCACGGTCAGGGTGCGGCCGGCCCGGGCGAGGTGGCCGGTCAGGCAGCGGGCGAGCTCGGCGCGCAGCCGGGCGTCGTGCTGGGCGAGCACCCAGGCGGCCTGCGGGTCGCGGATGGCGTGCAGGGTGAACTCGGTGGTGACCAGGTACCAGTCGCGCTCGGCCGGCTCGACGTCGGAGAGCAGGTGCACCAGGGCCGCCAGGTCGAGCTGCGCCGCGTCGACGGAGTCCACCAGGGTGCCGATCCGGGCGATCACCCGCTCGCTGTGGGCGTCGAAGAGCGCCAGGAAGAGCTCCTCCTTGCTGCTGAAGTTCGAGTAGAAGGCGCCGCGGGTGAACCCGGCGCGCTCGCAGATCTGCTCGATCGAGGCGGCGCGGAAGCCGTGCGCGGCGAAGACGGCCAGCGCCGCCTCCAACAGGGCGGCGCGGGTGCGGGGGCGGCGCTTGATCACACCCTTGGGCATCGGGGCACTCTCCCTGGCTGATGTGCTGATCGGATGCATTGGCGTATCGGATACAGAACTGTATCGTCTGGCTGTCCGCACTGCCGCCGACCGCCCTGGAGCCCGCCGTGCGCAATCCGGCCAGTACCGCATCCGCATCCGCCCCGCTGCCGGCCGCGCTGGCCGGGGTGGTCGGCCCGACGCCGGCCGGGGTCACCCTGCCGATGCCGCCGACCTTCGACTCGGTCGAGGCCGAGCGGCAGTACCGCAAGGAGCAACTCGCCGCCGGTTTCCGGCTGTTCGGCAGGTTCGGCTTCTCCGAGGGGGTCGCCGGCCACATCACGGTGCGCGACCCGGAGAACCCGCAGTGGTTCTGGGTCAACCCGTTCGGGATGAGCTTCGGCAAGATCAAGGCCTCCGACCTGATCCTGGTCGACCACGAGGGCACCCTGCTGCACGGCAACCGGCCGGTCAACCGGGCGGCCTTCGTGATCCACTCCCAGGTGCACGCCGCCCGCCCGGACGCCGTCGCCGCCGCGCACTCCCACTCGCTGCACGGCAAGGCCTTCTCCAGCCTCGGCATCCCGCTGGACCCGATCACCCAGGACGCCTGCGCCTTCTTCGAGGACCACGGCCTGTACCGCGACTACCGCGGCGTGGTGAACGAGCTCGACGAGGGCCGCCGGATCGCGGCCGCGCTGGGCGAGTACAAGGCGGTGATCCTGCAGAACCACGGGCTGCTGACGGTCGGCCACTCGGTGGCCGAGGCGGTCTGGTGGTTCGTCACCATGGAACGCTCCTGCCAGGCCCAGCTGTTGGCGATGGCCGCGGGCACGCCGACGCTGATCGACCGGGAGACCGCGCTGATCACCCGCGGGCAGCTCGGCAGCCACCTGGCCGGCTGGTTCCAGGCCCGTCCGCTCTGGGACCAGATCACCGCCTCCGACCCCGACCTGTTCGACTGAGCCACCCGTCGAGCCACCCGTTGAGCCACCCGTCGACCCGTACCGACCCCCGGAGCACGCCGTGTCCGCCGCCGCACGACCACCCCTGCGCATCGCCGTGTTCGGCGCCGGCAGCATCGGCTGCCACCTCGGCGGCCGGCTCGCCGAGGCCGCCGAGGTCACCCTGATCGGCCGCCCCGCCGCGATGGCCGCGATCGACCGGGACGGGCTGACCCTGACCGGCCCCGGCAGCGAACGCCGCACGGTGCGGACGCTGCGGGTGGCCACCGACGCCGCCGCGGCGGCCGGGGCCGACTACCTGCTGGTCACCGTCAAGTCCGCCGACACCACGGCCGCCGCCCGGGAGTTGGCCGGCCACCTGGACCCCTCGACGGTGCTGCTCAGCTTCCAGAACGGCCTGCACAACCCGCGGCTGCTGGCCGAGGCGCTGCCGGGCCGCACGGTGCTGGCCGGCATGGTCCCCTACAACGTGCTGCGCACCGGCCCGGGCGCCTTCCACCAGGGCACCAGCGGCCGGCTGATGCTCGCCGAGGACCCGGAAGGCCGGGCCTTCGCCGCCGCCGCCCGGGCCGCCGGGCTGCCGCTGGAGCTGCGCGCGGACATGCCCGCGGTGCAGGCCGCCAAGCTGCTGATGAACCTGAACAACGCGGTCAACGCGCTCTCCGGGCTGCCGCTGCGCGAGCAGTTGGGCCACCGCCCCTACCGCCGCTGCCTGGCCCGCTGCCAGCGGGAGGCGCTGGCCGCGTTCCGGGCCGCGGGGATCGAGCCGGCGCGGCTCGGGCCGGTGCCGGCCCGCTGGACGCCCGCCGTGCTGGGCCTGCCCGACGCGCTGTTCCGCCGGCTGGCCGGCGCGAGCCTGCGGGTCGACGCGCAGGCCCGCTCCTCGATGTGGGAGGACCTGCAGCGCGGCCGGCGCACCGAAGTGGACGCGCTGCAGGGCGAGATCACCGCGCTGGCGGCCCGCCACGGCCTGACCGCGCCGGCGAACGCGCGGCTGATCGAGCTGGTCCGCGAGGCCGAGGCGGCCGGCCCGGGCGCGGCCCGCGGCTGGAACGGCGCGGGAACGCCTCGCCCCCTCGGATTGGAGCTCAACTGCCAGCGGTTTGTCCAA
>NZ_JBNQTI010000023.1:0-47399 GCF_050325825.1 Kitasatospora sp. LaBMicrA B282 | reverse complement strand
GGACCTGCTCGCCCAGCTGGGCTGAGCGAGCAGGTCCGCGGTGGTGCTCAGGAGTTGACGATGCGTCAGCCGAGCGCGGCGATCACCGGCACGAACTTCGCCGCGTCGACCGTGCCCCAACCGGTGGCCAGGTCATAGCCCTTGGTCGCCGGGAAGCCGGTCACGCCGCCGTAGGTGTTGGAGCCGCCCACGATGTCGTTGATCCCGGTGTCCGGGAGACCGGCCTGCTGCGCCGCGCCGAGCGCGTACAGGCCGTAGTTCAGGTTGCCCAGGCGGTGCCCGGCGACCTGGTCGGCCAGCGCCACCACGCCGGAGAAGATCGGGCAGGCCACGCTGGTGCCGCCCCACAGCTCCCAGCCGTCGTCCTGCGGGCCGAAGCTGTTGTAGGTCCAGACGCCGGTGTTGGGATCGCCGACCATGCTGATGTCCGGCACGCCGCGGGAGTTGCCCACCACGTTCTGCACGCCGAGCTGGAACAGCGGCCGGTCGAACACCTTGGACTTGCCGCCGCCCGAGGCGCCGCCGCCGGTCGCCGGGTCGTCCCAGACGGAGTCCGGGCTGGTCCGGTTGCCGTTGTCGTCCAGGTGCACCGAGGTGCCGCCGACGCCGGTCACCAGCGGGTCGGAGGGCGGCCAGGAGGTCACCGGGTACGGGTAGAGGGTCGAGCCGTCCGGCTCGGCGTCGGTCACGCCGTTGTCACCGGAGGAGGCCAGCACGGTGACCCCGTGCGCGGCCGCGTCCTTGAACGCGAAGCGCAGGTTCAGCAGGCTGGAGTAGTCGCCCTGGTCGAAGCCGGGGAAGGTGTTCTCGGTGGCGCCGAAGCTCTGCGAGATCACGTCGCCGACACCCTGCTTGATCAGCGAGTCCTCGGCGGCCATCATCTCCGGGAAGCCGGTGGTGCCCTCGGTCTCCGAGACGCCGGTCTCGACCAGCACGATCTTCGCGCCGGGCGCCATCGCGTGCGCCATGTCGACGTCGATCGTGGTCTCCTCGGCCCACCCGGTCATGTCCGAGTTGGTCGGGTCGAAGGCGGGGACGTTGCCCCACTTGACCACCTGCACGTTGGTGCTCGGGATGCCGTACTGGCTGCTGTAGACGTCCAGGTCGTGCTGGATGGTCGGCGACCCGTAGGAGTCGACGATCACGATGGTGCGGCCCTTGCCGTTGACGCCCTGGTCGAACAGCGGGTGCACGTCGTAGGCCTGCTCCAGCTCGCTCGCGCCGTAGCAGGAGGCCTGGAACTGGGTCTGGCACTGGCTGGGGGTGAGGGGAGCGGGGAACTGACCCGACAGCATCCGGTGCCCGATCGCGGCCGGTATCGGCTTCGCGGCCGGTGCGGGGGCCGCCGCGGCGAACGCGGCGGTGGCCGGCGCGGCGCCGGTGAGGGCGGTCGCGGTGAACAGGGCGACGGTGCCGAACGCCGCAGCGGTGGCGCGGCTGAGGGTGGAACGACGCATGGGTGTCCCTGGGGTGATGGGGGGTGTCCGTCGATGACGGTGTGGGCGATATCGCACTCCTGTCCGGGTGGGCCTGTCCGCGGCTTGTGGGAGGCATGGGGAAACCTTTGACATGTCTGTACCTGGTGGGCTGCTGCGGGCTCCTGGGGTGGCGGCGGGTCCTGGCCAGGGACTCCGGTCCGGTTGCGCTGAGCGCTCGGCTCATCACGCTCCGTGCCGCGCGGCCGCTCGAGGCGGCGATCGGGCAGGTCAGGCGGTCAAGAATCGGTAATGATTATCAGACCGGCGGCACCTCGGCTGGATGTGAAAACCATTTCTACCTACTCTCGAAGGGTCCACTGGTTTCCGGATCCCGCAGCTGGGGCCCGGCCGACCCCCGGGAGGGTGTCCCTTCATGCACGGCGCTAGGTCCGGCGGCGGTCATCGTCGCACCACCACCACGGTGCTCGGCGTGCTCGCCGCGGCTGCCGTGCTTGCCGGCACCAGCGCGTGCTCCACGGCCTCCAGCGCCGCCGACCGACCGGCCGGCGGCGCGCGGGTGCTCCGGGTGGTCGCGGCCGAGAACTTCTGGGGCAGCATCGCCCGCCAGCTCGGCGGCGACCACGTCCAGGTGGCCAGCCTGATCACCAACCCCGACACCGACCCGCACTCCTACGAGCCGACCACGGCCGACGGCCGGGCCGTGGAGTCGGCGGACTACGTGATCACCAACGGCATCGGCTACGACGGCTGGTCCGACAAGCTGCTCGCCGCCACGCCCGAGCCGCACCGCACCGTCCTCAAGGTCGGCACGCTGCTCGGCAAGCAGGAGGGCGACAACCCGCACCAGTGGTACTCGGCGGACAGCGTGCACCGGGTGATCGACCGGATCACCGCCGACTACCAGCAGCAGGACCCGGCCGACGCGGCCTACTTCGCCGCGCAGAAGCAGGCCTTCGAGACCCAGGCCCTCGCCCCGTACGAGCGGCTGGAAGCGGACATCAAGGCGACCTACGCCGGCACTCCGATCGGTGCCTCCGAGTCCATCGTGACCCCGCTGGCCGAGTCGCTCGGCCTCAAGCTGCTCACGCCGGAGAGCTTCCTGGACGCGATGAGCGAGGGCAACGACCCGACCGCCGCCGACAAGGCGACCATCGACCGGCAGATCGCCGCCAAGCAGATCAAGATCTACGTGTTCAACACCCAGAACTCCGACCCCGACGTGATGGCCCAGGTGAACGCCGCCAAGGCGCAGGGCATCCCGGTGGCCCAGGTCACCGAGACGCTGTCGCCGGCCGGCGCGACCTTCCAGGACTGGCAGGTCGGCCAACTCCAGGGGATCGAGAACGCACTGAAGCAGGGGGTCGGCAAGTGAGCATCCAGCCCAGCGAGATAGGCAACGAGTCGGGCGACGCGGCGGCGGAGCAGCCGTCGGCCGCCCGACTGCCGCTCCAGCAGCGGCGGTCCGCGGCGACGGAGCCGGTGGCGGCGTCGGACCCGGTGGTGACGTTGCGCGGCGCGGCTGTCCGGGTGGGCGGGCGGACCCTCTGGTCGGGGGTCGACCTGGCCGTCGGTCCCGGTGAGTTCACCGCGGTCCTCGGCCCCAACGGGGTCGGCAAGTCCACCATGATCAAGGTGCTGCTCGGCCTGCTGGCCCCGGCGGCCGGCGAGGTCACCGTGCTCGGCGGCGCGCCCGGTGCGCGCGCGGGGCACACCGGCCCGGGCGGCACCGGCGGCGTCGGCTACCTGCCGCAGCGCCGCAGCTTCGACGCCAGCGTGCGGATCCGCGGGATCGACGTGGTGCGGCTGGGCCTGGACGGGGACCGGTGGGGGATCCCCGTCCCGGGCCTGGGCCGGGCCAGGCGGCGGGCCGCACGGGAGAGGATCGACGAGGTGGTGGAGCTGGTCGGCGCCGCCGACTACGCGCACCGACCGATCGGCCAGTGCTCGGGCGGCGAGCAGCAGCGGCTGCTGATCGCCCAGGCGCTGGTCCGCCGGCCCTCGCTGCTGCTGCTGGACGAGCCGCTGGACAGCCTCGACCTGCCCAACCAGAGCGCGATCGCGGCGCTGCTCGGCCGGATCTGCCACCAGGAGGGCGTGGCGGTGGTGATGGTCGCGCACGACGTGAACCCGATCCTGCACCACCTGGACCGGGTGGTGTACCTCGCCGAGGGCGGCGCGATGTCCGGCACGCCGGCCGAGGTGATCACCTCCGAGACGCTGACCCGGCTCTACCGCACCCCGGTCGAGGTGCTGCGCACCAGCGCCGGGCGCCTGGTCGTGGTCGGCCAGCCCGAGGCCCCGGCCCGGCACACCGACCGGCACGCCGAGCCGGCCGGCGCGCCCGCGGTCGAGGGCGGCCCGGCGGACGCCGAACTGATCGGGAGCGGGGGTGGCGGCCGTGCAGCTGGCAACTGACGCCCTGGCGCCGGTCTTCTCCTGGAACCTGGTGGCCGACTTCCAGGAGATGTGGTCCTACGCCTTCATGGTCAACGCCTTCCGGGCCGGCCTGGTGGTCTCGGTGGTCTGCGCGGTGGTCGGCTGGTTCATGGTGCTGCGGCGCCAGACCTTCGCCGGGCACACCCTCTCGGTGGTCGCCTTCCCCGGGGCCTCGCTGGCCGTGCTGGCCGGCTTCAGCACCTCGCTCGGCTACTTCGGCTTCTGCGTGGCGGCCGCCCTGGTGATCGCCGCGCTCGGCCGCAAGGGCCAGGGGAGCGGCGCGGAGGAGTCCGCCGTCACCGGCACCGTCCAGGCCTTCGCGCTGGCCTGCGGGTTCCTCTTCATCAGCCTGTACAAGGGGCTGCTGGAGGGGCCGACGGCGCTGCTCTTCGGCAGCTTCCTCGGCATCACCACCAGCCAGGTGACGGTGCTGGCGGTGGTCGGCGCCGCGGTGCTCGCGGTGCTCGCGGTGATCGGCCGCCCGCTCTTCTTCGCCTCGGTCGACCCGCAGGTGGCGGCCGGGCGCGGGGTGCCGGTCCGGCTGCTCGGCACGCTCTTCCTGGTGCTGCTCGGTGCGGCCACCGCCGAGGCCAGCCAGATCACCGGCACCCTGCTGGTCTTCGCGCTGATGGTGATCCCCGCCGCCACTGCCGGGCAGCTGACCGCGCGTCCGGCGCGCAGCCTGCTGCTCTCGGTGCTGCTGGGCCTGGGCGCCTGCTGGGCGGGGCTGGTCGCGGCCTACTACCAGCCCTACCCGCTCGGGTTCTTCGTGACGACCTTCGCGTTCGGCGGCTACCTGCTCGCGCACCTGGTGCGGCTGATCCGCGAGGCGCTCGGCCGCCGCCGGGAGGCCGGGCCGCGGGAGGCCGGACCGGCGCTGCTCGGGGTCGGGGGTGCGGCATGACCTCGGTCCTCACCCAGGCGTTCTTCCAGCACGCGCTGCTGGCCGGCACCTTCATCGCGCTGGCCTGCGGGCTGGTCGGGTACTTCCTGGTGCTGCGCGCCCAGCTGTTCACCGGCGACGCACTCAGCCACGTCGCCTTCACCGGTGCCATGGCGGCCCTGGCCGGCGGCTACGACCTGCGGCTGGGCCTGTTCGCCGCGACCATCGGCGTCGGCCTGCTGCTCGGCGGACTGGGCCGGCGCGGCCGGCCGGACGACGTGGTGATCGGCAACGTCTTCGCCTGGATCCTCGGCCTCGGCGCCTTCTTCCTCACCGTCTACACCACCTCGCGCAGCGGCTCCGGCCAGGGCGGTGCGGGCACCAGCGTGCTGTTCGGCTCGATCTTCGGGCTGGACTCCGCGGCGACCACGCTGGCCGTGGTCATCGCCGGCGCGGTCTGCCTGCTCACCCTGCTGATCGGCCGTCCGCTGCTCTTCGCCACCCTGGACGAGGCGGTCGCGGCCGCCCGCGGGGTCCCGGTGCGGCTGCTCGGGTACGGCTTCCTGGTGCTGGTCGGCGCCACCGCGGCGGAGGCGACCCAGGCGGTCGGCTCGCTGCTGCTGCTCGGCCTGCTGGCCGCCCCGGCGGGTGCGGCGATCCGGCTGACGGACCGTCCGTTCCGGGCGCTGGCCCTCTCCGCCGCGCTCGCGGTCGGCGAGATGTGGGGCGGACTGCTGCTCAGCGCCGCCTTCCCGCAGCTCCCGCCGAGCTTCGCGATCATGGCCACGGCAAGCGCGGTGTACGCCGCGACCTTCCTGGTCCGCCCCTCCCGCGCCGCCGCGACCCGTCCGGCGGTGGCCGGGGCGTAGCGCCCGCGGGCAGGCCGCGGAGGACGTTGGGCGGAGGGCGGCACCCCGGGGTGCCGCCCTCCGGCACGGCGGCTGCGCCGAACGGGGGAGGGGTATGTCAAGGTGCCGTCAAGGACGGGCCTGTCGGCGTAGTCCACGCGTCAAGGACGGGTGCGATCCGGGGGTGATGGGGCTGCACTGGAGCTGCGCCCGGCCGCCCGGCCCCGGCGTCGCCGCCCGGCCCCGGCGTCCGAGGCCCTGGAAGGAAGCGAACGCGATGACCACCACCCACGCCCCGAGTGACCTGCCCCTCCCGGTCGAGCCCGCCGACCTGCCGTTGCCCCGCCCGATCGCCGACGCCCTGCTGAGCGGCCTGTTGCGCGGCACGGTCTTCGATCCGGCCCCGACCCCGCGGGCGGGCACCCCCGACGTGCCGGTCGCCGAGTCCGCGCCGGAGGAGGCGGCGGAGGAGCCGACCACTCGGATGGCGGAGCGTGACCGCACCGCCCACGCGCACTGCCGCTTCGCCATGCAGTACCTGGACTGAGAGCTCCGGACCCCGTCCGCCATCCGGATCCCCGTCGGAGGAACGCCGTGACCACCGTCCACCGCGCGCCCCACCTGCCGGACCCGCCGGCCGCGCCCGCCGAGCCGTCCGTCCCGCGCTACGTCCCGGTCCGGGAGCGCGGCAGCGTCCAGACCCTGCGCCTGTTCCGGCAGCGCGACGGCAGCCGCTGCGCCGTCCTGTTCAGCTCGCTCGCCGCCCTGCACGCGCTGCTCGGCCCCGACCAGGCCGCCGCCGAGCTGACCGAGCCGGCCCTGCGCGAACTGACCGAGCCGCTGGGCGTGCACCGCCTGGTGCTCGACCCCAGGCTGGTGGCCCCGGCCCCGCCCACCGGGCGCGCCGCCCCCGCCACGCCCGCCGCGCCGACGTCCGCATCCGGTGTGCTCCGCCCGGGCGATGCCGTCCTGATTCCGGTGGTCGACTCCGGAGCCGCTCGGTAGCTTGGCGCCCATGACCGTGGCCCCCAGCGCCGACATGCTCCGCCTGCTCGGCGGGTTCCAGATCTCCCAGGCCCTGTACGTCACCGCACGCGCCAAGGTCGCCGACCACCTGCTCGCCGGGCCGCTGCCGCTGCCCGCCCTGGCAGCGGCCACCGGGCTGGACGCCGCACCGCTCGGCCGGCTGCTGCGCACCCTGGCCGCCGAGGGGGTGTTCACCGTCGAGCCGGACGATGACCCGGACGGCGAGGACCCGGACGGCGAGCCGGACGGCGCTGCGCACGGCCCGCTGGTCGGCCTCGGCCCGCTCGGCCGGACCCTGGCCTCGGACACCCCCGAATCGCTCCGCAACGTCGCGCTGACCTGGATGGAGACGCACTACCTGGCGTTCGCCGAGCTCTGGCACACCGCCCGGGACGGCGTCCCGGCCGCCGAACGGGCCTACGGCCGCCCGTTCTTCGACTGGCTCGGCGAGGACCCCGAGCGGGTGGCCACCTTCACCGCCGCGATGGCCGACTTCGCCCGGCTGCGCCGCGACGCCCTGGACGCCGTGGAGGTGGACGGCGCCCGGACCGTGGTCGACGTCGGCGGCGCGGACGGCACGGTGCTCGCCGCGCTGGCCCGGCGCCACCCGCAGGTGCGCGGGATCGTCTTCGACCTGCCCCACGTCGTCGCGGCGGCACCGCCGTTGCTCCGGGCCCAGGGCGTGGCGGACCGGGTCGAGGCGCAGGGCGGCGACTTCTTCACCGCGGTCCCGGCCGGTGACTGCTACCTGGCCTGCTTCATCCTGCACGACTGGGACGACGAGCAGGCCGGCCGGATCCTGGCCCGGATCCACCAGGCCGCCACCCCGCAAGCCCGGCTGGTGCTGGTCGACACCGTGCTCGGCGAGGGCGCCCTCCCGCAGGTCGCCACGCTGCTCGACCTGACCATGCTCGGCATGCTCGGCGGCCGCGAGCGCTCCGCCGCCGACTGGCGGCACCTGCTCACCGCCCACGGCTTCCAGCTGGACCGGATCCGCCCCACCGCCGGCCCGATGTGCGTCCTGGAGGCCACCCGAGCGGCGTAGGCCGGGCGACCGCCCCGCACCGGTCCAGCTGCGGGACCGCGATACGTTACCGACGTGCAGCCGCCCAGTGACACCCCCAGCAGCGACCGCCCCACCCCGGACGTCGGGCGGATCGACTTCGGCACCGCCGCCCCGGTCGCCGGCGCGCTGGTGGGGGTGCGCTGGATCCACGGCGTGCCGTCGGCGAAGCAGCGGGCCGGCGCGCCCAGGCTCCAGGTGCACCGCCACGACGAGCACACCGTGATCATCCGGCAGAGCAAGACCACCGACTACGAGGCGCCGTTCGTCTTCCTACTGTTCGGCAACGACCGGGCGCTGCTGCTCGACACCGGGGCCACCGCCGACCCCGAGCTCTTCCCGCTGCGGAGCTGCGTCGACGGGCTGGTCGAGGAGTGGCTGGCCGCGCACCCGCGGGAGCGCTACGGGCTGGTGGTCGCCCACACCCACGGGCACGGCGACCACGTGGCCGGGGACCCGCAGTTCGCCGACCGGGCGGACACCACCGTGGTGGGTCGGGACGAGCAGGCGGTGCGCGCCTTCTTCGGGTTCGGGGCGGACTGGCCCCGCACCTCGGTCCGGTTCGACCTGGGCGGCCGGGAGTTGGAGGTGATCGGCTCGCCCGGGCACCACCCCAGCGCGGTCACGGTGTACGACCCGTGGACCGGCATCCTGCTGACCGGGGACACCGTGCTCCCCGGCCGGCTGTACGCCCCGGACTTCCCCGCCTTCCTGGCCACGCTGGACCGGTTGGTCGAGTTCACCGGGACCCGGCCGGTCACCCACGTGCTCGGCTGCCACGTCGAGCTGGGCAGCCGGCCGGGCGCCGAGTACCCGATCGGTGCCAGCTACCAGCCCGACGAGCGGGCGCCGGAGCTGACGGTGGCTCAGTTGGTGGCGGTGCGCGACGCGGCCCGGGCGGTCGCCGGGCGGCGCGGGGTGCACCGGTACGACGACTTCGTCCTCTACAACGAGCCGCGCAGGCTCGACATGCTCCGGCTGCAGGCCCGCGGACTGCTGCACAAGGGCTGGTCTACGCTGACCGGCGGCCTGCGCCGCGCGGAAGGGCACGGGGCACCGTGGGCGTCACGCTGAGCGAGGTCGCGCGGCACGCCGGGGTGTCGCCGGCGACGGCGTCGCGGGCGCTGAACGGCTCGGCCCGGGCGGTGGGCCAGGAGCTGGCGGACCGGGTGCGGGCCAGCGCCGCGGAGCTCGGGTACCTGCCGAACGCGGCCGCCCAGGCGCTGGCCCGGTCGACCACGGCGCACGTCGGCCTGCTGCTGCCCGACATCGGCGACCCGGCCGGTGCGGCGATCGCCCGCGGGGTGTCCGGCGCGGCCGCCGCCGCCGGACTGCTGCCGCTGCTGGTGGAGACCGACGGCGACCCGGACGCCCAACTGCGCGGCATCCTGGCGTTGCGCGGCCAGCGGGTGCGGGCCGTCGTGCTGGCCGGGTCCGCGTTCACCGACCCGGCCGCGGCCCGCGCGATCGACGCGGCGCTGGCCGCCTACCGGGCCGACGGGGGCCGGGTCGCGGGCATCACCGAGCAGGGGGCGGAGCACGCCTGCGTGCTGCCGGAGAGCGAGGCCGGCGCTGCCGCGCTGGCCCGCACGATGGCGGGTCTCGGGCACCGCCGGTTCGCGGTGATCGCCGGCCCGCGCCGGTACCGGGTGTCGGCGGACCGGCTGGCGGGGGTGCGCTCGGCGCTGACGGAGGCGGGGATCGGGCTGGGACCGCAGGACGTCCGGCACGCCGAGCCGACCAGGGCCGGCGGTCGGCGGGCGATCGCCGACCTGCTGGACGGCCGGCCGGTCGAGCGGTGGCCGAGCTGCGTGCTGGCCCTCGCCGACCTCTGTGCGACGGGGGTGCTGGCGGAACTGCGTGAGCGCGGGGTGCCGGTGCCGGGGCGGATCTCGGTGGCGGGGTTCGAGGACCTGCCGTCGGCCGCCGACCTGGTGCCCGCGCTGACCACGGTGCGGCTGCCGCTGGAGCAGTTGGGGAGCGAGGCGGTCCGGCTGGCCCTGGCCGACCCGCCGCCGGGGGTCGCCCCGGCCCGGTTGCGGCTGCCGGCCCGGGTGGTGCTGCGGGCCAGCACCGGCGCCCCGCCGCGCTGAGCGGGCCTTGGGCCACCGAGGGCCCGCTCAGTGCACCTCGGGTCACCGAGGCGGGCAACCACACGCTGAGCGGGCCTCAGCCCACCTGGCCGGGCACTCTGCTCACTCCGTGTGCGGCAGCGCGGGGATCGGGTCGAGCAGGGCGGCCACCGCCGGGTCGGCCAGCCGGTAGCGCACCACCCGCCCGTCCTTGGCCGCCGTCACGGTGCCCGAGGTGCGCAGGATGCGCAGCGTCTGGGAGACCGCGGTCTCGCTGATGCCGGTGGCGATCGCCAGGTCCGAGACGGCGATCGGCCCGGCCCGGTGCACCGCCAGCAGCACCGCGAGCCGCCCGGGCTCGGCGAGCAGGGCGAAGCGGGCGGCCCAACTGCGCACGTCGCTCGGGTCGCCGATGCCGGCGACGGCCGCGCAGACCGTGTGCTCGTCGATGGGGCGCCGGTGCGCGCGCTCCTCCGGTACCAGGTGCATGGCCCCATCTTCGCCTCGGGCGCCACTGCTGTCCAAAACCCGCCGGCCCCGGCTGTGACCTGCGACACCTGCGTACCTGCGCAGGCTTGTGGTGATCACCGCCCGGGCCCTACGGTGTCCCCCGCCGTGGTGCTCGGGAAGACCGGTGCGCTGGGTCGGACGCGTTGGACGCGTTCGACGCAGGAGTCCGGAGCGGCCCTCGCCACTGTGATCAGGAAGTCCGAACCGCCACACCCACCGCCCCGCGCGGTGGGCGGCCACTGGGCGCCGCGTGCGCCTGGGAAGGCCGGGCACGTTCGGACGTTCGACCTGTCAGCCAGGAGACCGGCCACGGCACCGCATGACGAGTAACTGTCCACGAGGTGCTGGAGAGGCTGTCCCAGGATGACCCTGCCCGAAACCGCTGTGCTGAAGTCCCCCGCGAGTACCACCGCCACGTCGTTGCGGTGGGAGAGGAAGGACTGGATACGCACCGGCGGCCTGATCGCGGTCATCGCCGCGATGCACATCGTCGCCTTCGGCGTCCTGATCACCATGGTCGCCCCGCACCACTACGCCGTCGGCACCCAGGTGTTCGGCCTCGGACTCGGCGTCACCACCTACACCCTGGGCATGCGGCACGCCTTCGACGCCGACCACATCGCGGCGATCGACAACACCACCCGCAAGCTGATGGCGGACGGCAAGCGACCGGTCTCGGTCGGCTTCTGGTTCGCCCTCGGCCACTCCACCATCGTCTGCCTGCTGGCCGGCCTGGTCGCCGCCGGTGCGCACATCGCCACCACGCTGACCAGCGACACCTCCAGCACCAAGCAGCTGCTGGGCGTGGTGTCCACCAGCGTCTCCGGTGGCTTCCTGTACCTGATCGCCGCGCTCAACCTGGTGTCGCTGGCCGGGATCTACCGGGTCTTCAAGGACATGCGGGCCGGCCAGTTCGACGAGCACGAGCTGGAGAAGCACCTGGACAACCGCGGCTTCCTGAACCGCATCCTCGGCCGGCTGACCAAGTCCATCACCCGCCCCGGCCAGATGTTCCCGATCGGGCTGCTGTTCGGCCTCGGCTTCGACACCGCCACCGAGGTGGTGCTGCTGGCCATGGCCGGCTCCGGCGCCGCGGCGGGCCTGCCCTGGTACGCGATCCTCTGCCTGCCGCTGCTGTTCGCCTCCGGGATGAGCCTGTTCGACACCCTCGACGGCACCTTCATGAACTTCGCCTACCACTGGGCGTTCTCCAACCCGACCCGCAAGGTCTACTACAACCTCACCATCACCGGGCTCTCGATCGCCGTCGCCTTCCTGATCGGCACCATCGAGCTCATCGGCGTGCTGCACGACCAGCTGGACCTCAGCGACCCGGTGACCAACTGGATCTCCGGCATCGACCTGAACAACGTCGGGTTCGTCATCGTCGGCCTGTTCGTGGTGGTCTGGGCCTGCGCGCTGGCGTACTGGCGGCTGGCGAAGGTGGAGCAGCGCTGGCCCAAGCGCGACGCCGCCGACGCTTGACGGTGCCCCGCTCGGGCGGGTGCAGCTAGCGCGGGACCTCGATCCGGAACCGCAGCCGGCAGATCACCGCGTCGGTGTGCTGGCGGATCGCCCGGTCCAGGATCACCCCGCGCTGGTTCTGCAGCAGCCGCTGCCAGGGGTGCGGCAGGTGCATCTCGGGGATCAGCACCACCAGCCGGTCGTGCTCCTTGGCCGCGGCCAGCTCCTGCAGGTGGTCCACGATCGGCCGGGTGAGCGAGCGCGACCGGCTGGACAGCACGGTCAGCGGGACGTCCGGGTGCCACCGCTGCCAGGCCTCCAGCATCGCGTCGGCGTCCGGCGCGCCCTCCTCCTCGGGGTGCACCACGGTCACCGCGCGCACCTCGTCGCCCAGCGAGAGCGCGGTGCCCAGCGCCTCCTGGGTGAGCCGGTTCACCGCCCCCACCGGCACCACCACCAGCGAGTGCTCCTGCACCGGCGGGCCCGGCACCTCGCCGATGTGCAGGGCCCGCCCGATCCGCGCGTAGCTGCGGTGGATCGACTCGAAGAGGGTGACCAGCACCGCGACCGCGAGGAAGACCAGCCAGCCGCCCTCGCCGAACTTGGCGATCAGCTCGATCACCGTGGCCGCCGCGGTCAGCACCGCGCCCAGCCCGTTCAGCACCGCCCGACCCCGCCAGCCGGGGCCGCGCTCCAGCCGCCAGTGCCGGACCATCCCCACCTGGGAGATGGTGAAGCCGATGAAGACGCCGATCGCGAAGACCGGCACCAGCGCCTGGGTGTCGCCCCGCGCCCCGACCAGCAGCACCAGCGCCGCCCCGGCCAGCACCAGCACCCCGTGCCGGTAGACCTGCCGGTCGGCCCGCAACGCGAAGACGTGCGGCACGTGGTGGTCACGGGCCAGCAGCGAGGTCAGCACCGGCATGCCGCCGAACGAGGTGTTGGCCGCCAGCGCGAGCAGCGCCACGGTGGCGAACTGGACGACGTAGAACCCGGCGTTGTGCCCGAGCGAGGCGTCGGTGAGCTGGGCGAGCACGGTCTTGGTGGGGTTCGGGGCGACGTGGAAGCGGCCGATCAGCACCGAGAGGCCGATCAGCATGCTGCCGAGCAGCGCGCCGAGCGCGATCTCGGTGTGCTGCGCCCGCTGCACCCGCGGGGTGCGGAAGGTCGGCACCGCGTTGGCGATCGCCTCCACCCCGGTCAGCGCCGCGCAGCCGGAGGCGAAGGCCTTGAGCAGCAGCAGGAGGCCCACGCTCTGGGTGGCGGCACCCACGTGGGTCGGCGCGGTGACCGGGTGCGGGCGCAGCAGGCCGATCACGATCACCGTGTAGATCGCCACCACGAAGATCACCGTCGGCGGGATCAGCACCTTGGCGGACTCGGCGACCCCGTACAGGTTCACCGCGGTGATCAGCGCCAGCACCACGACGCAGAGCACCACCCGGTCGGGGTAGAGGCTCGGGAACGCCGAGGTGAGCGCGGCCACGCCGGCCGAGACCGAGACCGCCACGTTCAGCACGTAGTCGATGATCAGCGAGGCCGCGGCGACCAGGCTGACCCGGCGGCCCAGGTGTGCCTTGGCCACCGCGTAGGCGCCGCCGCCGTTCGGGAAGGCGGCGATCACCTGGCGGTAGGAGAAGGTCAGCGCGGCCAGCAGCACGGTGATGGCGATGGTCACCGGCAGTGTGAAGCCGAGCCCGTGGCTGCCGGCGACGGCCAGCACCAGCACGATCGCCTCGGGGCCGTACGCCACCGAGGCGAGTGCGTCGAGCGAGAGCGCGGCCAGCCCCTGCGGCACCGTCAGCCGGTCGCGCTCCGTGGTCTCCTCGGGCATGGCCACCCCCTCGCTCGTCGCTCGTCTCCCGCCGACGCTAGTGCGGGTCGGGCCTGTACGACGGCTCTGACGCGCGGCCAGTCGGCCGGCCGGGGGTCGGCGGGGTGCCGGGCCAGTCGGCCCGCCTCACTCCCCGGCGGCGCGGCGGTCGCGGCGGCGGCGCTTGATCGAGGCCGCGTAGGTGGTCAGCGAGACCCCGATGATCGAGACGCTGATGCCCAGGAACAGCCGCGACGGGTCCGCCACCCTGGTCAGTGCGAAGGCGACGCCGGCGAGGAGCGCACAGATCCCCAGGCCCTTGAGAGAGTTCACTGCCGTTCCCGATTCACTTCCACGAAGAGACGCGCGTCGCGTAGGACTTCACGACGGACGTGGTCAGCCAGTAGGTCCGCACCACCGTGTAGACGAGCTCGGGCAGCAGCAGCGCTTCGACGAGCATCGCCTTCCACCCCAGGTTGCGGACCCGGAGCGCCGGATAGACGATCCAGAAGGCGATGAGCACCCAGAACAGCGGCTGCTGGGCCAGGCCGTGCCGCGCCGCCTTGACCAGTTGGGTCGAGCCCCAGCCGAGGACGTACACCGAGCCGAGCATCCCGAGGATCATGGTGCTGATCGAGTGCCAGGTGAACTTGGTCCAGCCGCGGCTGCGCAGCGCGTCCACCGTGCCGCGTCCCCACCGCTCGCGCTGCTGGACCAGCTCGCGCAGGGTGGGCATCAGGTCGGTGTAGGCGATGCAGAGCTGGTTGGCCGTGACCTTCCAGCCGGACTCCTTGAGCGTCAGCGTGGTCTCGTAGTCCTCGACCAGGTTGCGGTGGTCCTCCCAGAACACCTCGTTCCGCCAGTCCAGGACGCTCTGCAGCGCCTCGCCCCGGTAGAACGACCCGGCGCCCGACATCGTGTGGACGTCGCTGCGGTAACGCGCGTTGGCGGCGCGGCCGTACTCGATGATCTGCATCCCGAGCAGGTAGCGCTGCCACGGGGTCTGCCACAGGTCGGTCCGGCCCAGGCAGGCCGCGCTGACGCCGCCGAGCTCGGGGTCGGAGGCGATGACGTTGCGCGCCCGCTCGATGAACTTGACGTGCAGGTCGGTGTCGGCGTCCATGACCAGGACGTGCCCGACCTTGCCGGCCAGCCGGCCGCCCACCGACTGCCGCAGCCAGTCGATGCCGTGGTTGAGCGCGCCCGCCTTCTTGTGCGGGTTGTCCGGGAGGTTCAGCACCACGGTGAGCGGCGCGTTGGGATCCGCGGCGAACTGCCGCGCGAACGTCTCGGTGCGGTCGGTGGAGTTGTTCACCACCACGATGACCAGGTCCGGGCGCCGGCTCTGGGACGCCAGGGAGCGCAGCGCGGTGAAGACGCCGATCTCCTCGTTGCGGGCCGGTACCAGGGCCACCGTGTCGTAGTGGAGGCCGTCGTGGAGCGGGCCGAGGGCCACCCGGCCGCGCCGGTGCCGGCTGCGTGGCGCGCCGGACCCAGCCGTACGCGAACGGCTGACAGTACTGCCGGACAAGGTCCCTCTCCCCCGCCAAGGATGACATTACTGGACCTACACAGTGTGTCGTCCTTGTGCGTGTCCGAGGGCACCGTACCCCACGGCTGACGCGGCTTCCGACCGTTCTCCGGCCCGTTCCGTCGAATGTTGCGAAGGGCACAGGAAAGGTTTCCGGCAACTGCCGTCAACGTCGACAATTCGGACAGAGGGGAGATTCTCGAAAGGGCGGGACGAGAGTGGACAAGGGGAACCCCGGGGGCGGCGAGGGCAGCGCGAAGGTTTCGGAATGGCTTGTCGTTCGGTGGCGAACGGGCGGTGGGCGGGCCGCAGATGGGCCGTGACGTGGGGCTAGGATGACCGCGAACTGCCGCCCCGGAATGCGATCCGTGCCGCGTGTCACTCCGGTCGGCGCGTCCCGGAAGCACCCTTTCGTCCTGCTGTCCCGTCAAGGAGCCATCGTGAGCCGCGCACGTCGCAACTCCCCTCGTCGTGCGTGGACCGTGCTCGGAATGCTGGCCCTGGTGGGTGTGCTGGTCGGCGGTGGAATCGCGCTTTACCCGTTCTTGGGGTCGGCGAAGTCCGCTCATCCGGCGCCGGTGGCCGGGGGCCTGCCGGCCTCCGCGGCGCCGGCGGCTCCCACCGCCGCCCCGAGCCGTCCCGCGGCCCCGGTCAGCCCGGCGGCGGCGCTGCCCGATCCGCCCGCCGGGGTCCTCTTCGACGACTTCCACTACACCGGTGCGAACGATCCGGCGCTGGCCGCGCACGGCTGGCAGGCCCGCACCGACGGTGGCGGCCCGGGGATCAAGGACACCTGGTCGGCCGACGGCATCAGCTTCCCGGCGGAGCAGACGGCCCAGGGCGGCCAGGTGCTCCGGCTGCGGGCCGGCACCGACGGGACCAAGGCGGGCACCAGGCAGGCCGAACTGTTCAGCAGCGACTCCGCCGTCTTCGACGGGACCATCGCCGCCCGGGTCTTCCTGAGCGACCAGCCGGTCAGCGGCCCCAACGGCGACCACATCAACGAGTCCTTCTACCCGATCTCGGCCTCGGACACGTCGGCGGACTACAGCGAGCTCGACTACGAGTACATGCCGAACGGCGGCTGGGACGTGAAGAGCCCCGAACTCGACACCACCAGCTGGTACAGCACCGACGACCGGGTCACCCGCCCGCAGCGCGGGCAGCACCTCGGCGGCTGGCACACCATGGTGATCACCTTCATGAACGGCAAGGTGACGTACGCCATGGACGGCAAGGAGCTGTTCACCAGCGGCGGCAAGTACGTGCCGCGCGAGCACATGGGCGTCCACTTCAACGCGTGGTTCATCGACCTCCCGTTCGCCGGTCAGCGCACCTGGGACATGAAGGTCAACTGGTTCTACTACCAGGCCGGGAAGGCCGTCCCGACGGCCGAGGTGCAGAAGGCGGTGGACGGCTTCTACGGCCTCGGCGTGAACTACGTCGACACCGTGGGGTGAGGATGGTCGAGAGACCCCACCGACCTCGGGAGCACCCATGACACCCCCTGTCGCCGCCCACCCCGACGCCCCCCGCACCGTCCTGCTCACCGGCGCCGCCGGCCTGGTCGGCGGGTTCCTGCGGGCGAGCCTGCCGAAGTACGGGTACGCGCTGCGCCTCTTCGACCGGCTCCCGGTCGCCGGCGAGCCCGCCGCGTGCACCGGGGACCTGCTGGACCCCGAGGCGCTGGCCGCCGCCGTCGCGGGGGTCGACGCGGTGGTGCACCTGGCGGCGATCCCGACCGAGGCGGCGTTCCCCGACATCCTCGCCGCCAACATCGACGGCACCTACCGGCTCTACGAGGCGGTCCGGGCAGCCGGGGTGCGCCGGGTGGTCCTGGCGAGCAGCAACCACGCGGTCGGCTTCGGCGAGCGCCCGGCGGACGGCGGCCTGCTGCGGATCGACACCCCGCACCGACCCGACACCTACTACGGCCTCTCCAAGTGCTTCGCCGAGGACCTGGCCGCGCTCTACGCCGACAAGCACGGCATCGAGACCGTCTCGCTGAGGATCGGCTCCTGCTTCCCCGAGCCGAGCACCGTCCGGATGCTCTCGACCTGGCTCAGCCCGGCCGACTGCGGCCGCCTGGTGCACGCCGCGCTCGGCGCGGCGGTCGCCGGGCACCAGGCGGTGTACGGCATCTCGGCCAACACCAGGGGCTGGTGGGACCTGGAGCCCGGGCGGCGGCTCGGCTACCACCCGCGGGACGACGCCGAGGAGTTCGCCCCGAAGCTGCTCGCCGCACACGGCGAACCGGCCGCCGACGACCCGGAGTTCCGGTACGTGGGCGGGGCGTTCACGACCTTCTGAGCCGTGGTCGGCAACAGGATGGTCAACCGCACCGGCGTGGACCTGCGGCCCCGCGACGGTCGGCGGAACCGGCCGTGGTCCACCGCCTGACCTGCACCTGACCAGCCACGGTGGGGACCTGACCGTCCGTCGGATCCCCACCATCCTCCCAGGCAACACGCCCATTACCGGCCCGTAGATGAATATCTGCCCTTGAATTCCCCATATCCCCTCCTCCTCGAGTCCCGCTCGCACCATGCTGTGGAAGCCGACCCACAGGTCGGCGTGAACCCGTACCGACATGGGGTGGGAAGACCGTGTTCAAACGAGGGGCGAAGTGGTTCGCCGCGGGGGTGGCAGCGGTCACGCTGCTGGGAACCGCCCAGGCGGGGGTGTCGGCCGTTGCGGCGACACCCCCGCAGCTGGATCTGAAGGTGCTGCTGGTCGGTGGCGGGTCGGGGGACCCGACCACCGCGGCCTGGCAGAACGCGCTGTCCACCGAGGGGGTCCCGTTCACCCTGGTGAACGCGAGCGGCGCGATCGGTAGCGAGACCGTGTCCCTGCCCGCGCTGTCCAGCGGCAGCCACGGCTACTACAACGGCGTGGTGGTGGCGGACTCGCCCACCTTCTTCGCCGCCGGGCAGCTGAGCGGGCTGTTCTCCTACGAGTCGGGCTTCGGCGTCCGCCAGCTCGACGGCTACATGTACCCGTCGCCCTCGCTGGGCCTGACGGCCGCGAGCTCGGGGGCGGTGACCGGCACCGCGCAGCTGACCGCTGCCGCGCTGGCCCAGATGCCCGAGCTGAAGGGCCCGGTGCCCTTCGAGTCCGGCTCCTACGGCTACCCGGCCACCACCGTGGCCGGCGCCCCGGTGACGCCGTGGCTGCAGAACTCGGCCGGCCAGACGCTGGCCGCCGTCTACCAGCACCCGAGCACCGACGCGCAGGCCGGCGTCGCCGAGCTGTCGATGACCTTCGACTACAACTCGAACATGCTGCCCTGGCTGGTGCTGGCGCCGGGCCTGATCAACTGGGTGACCCAGAACACCCACCTGGGCCTGTACCGCAACTACTTCGGCCAGGACATCGACGACCTGTTCATCGCGGACAACGAGTGGAGCCGGCAGTACCAGTGCACGCCGGGTGCCACCTTCCCGAACGACGTCTACTGTCCGGCGGGGGTCGGCGGCAACCCGGCCGACGGTCCGCCGGACCAGCAGATGACCGCGGCCGACGTGGACTACGTGGTCAACTGGGAGAAGCAGACCGGCATCAAGCTGGAGCTGGCGTTCAACGCGATCGGTGCCTGCACCGCGCCCAGCACCACCACCACGTCCAGCGCCAACTGCTCGGGCAGCACCACGGTGAACGGCCAGACCTTCACCGACCCGGGCCAGACGGTGGACAGCGGTTACCCGAACGACTCCGGTTTCGTCAACGAACTGCTCAAGCAGCAGGCCGCGTTCAACTGGATCACGCACACCTGGTCGCACATGTACCTGGGCTGCCAGGTCGGTGGCGCGCAGCCGGCGAACGCGCCGACCGCGGGCACCGGCGGCACGCTGGCGGCCGGCGGCTACAGCTACGAGATCACCGCGGCCACCGCCTACGGTGAGTCGGAGCCCTCGGTCGCCCAGTCGGTCACCGTCGGCGCCAACGGCTCGGTCGCGCTGACCTGGCCGGACGCCACCAACGCGGGCGGCCCCTCGCTGGCCAAGCTGGAGTCCCTGTACTCCGGCGGCACCGGCTTCTGGGGCTACAACATCTACCGCGCCCCGGCCGGCTCGACCAGCTTCGGCCTGGTCGGCCAGGTCAAGGAGGACGCGACCGGCGCCACCGCCAGCTACTCCTTCACCGACACCGGGGCGACCTCGCCCGGCGGCGGCCCGGGCAGCACCAACACCTTCCCGACCGCCACCGACCCCGGCATCGACTGCTCCTCGGCCGCGGCCTGGCTGCCGGCCACCAGCGCCACGCCGGACTCCAGCATCGAGCAGGAGATCGGCCTGGACGACGCCTTCGCGCTCAACAACGGCCTGACCAGCTACAGCACCAGCAACCTGGTCACCGGCGAGCACTCCGGCCTGGAGAACCCCAACATGCCGAAGGCCATGGCGGACATGGGGATCCAGGTCTTCGGCACCGACGCCTCGCGTCAGCCGGAGAGCTACACCATCCAGGGGACCTCGGCCGCGGGCGCGAGCAACTCCGCTGTCTCGGCGCCGCGTTGGCCGAGCAACATCTACTACAACGCGGGCAACTGGCCCGACGAGCTGAGCGAGTACAACACGTTCTACGTGAACAGCTCGTCCTCGATGGGCGACCCGTCGTACCCGGGCGAGACCGGCAAGTGCATCCAGACGCCGTCCACCACCTGCACCAGCACCCCGGCCACCGAGTCCTCGGTGCTCGCCAGTGAGTCCCGGATCATGCTCGGCCACGTGCTGGCCGACGACCCGCGGATGAACTACGCGCACCAGACCAACCTGATCGGCCCGGCCACCCAGACCGTCAACGGGGTGACCTCCGACTACGGCTACACGCTGCTCAGCCTGCTGAACGACATGCTGGCGCAGTACAACAGCTGGTACAGCACGCCGCTGGTCCAGATGACCGACGCGACCACCGCGCAGACCGTCGGCCAGATGGCCGCCTGGTCCTCGGCCGAGCAGGCCGGCACGGTCACCGCCTCGGTGCAGAACGGCAACGTGGTGATCAGCAACACCGGCTCCGGCCAGGTCTCCGTCCCGGTGACCGTGCCGGCCGGCACCACGGTGAACGGCGCGGCCTTCGGCCAGTCCTACGGCGGCACGCTGTCCGCCTGGACCCCGATCGCCGCCGGTTCCTCCAGCACCCTGGTGATCAACGTGGCCCCGCTGATCACCAGCGGCGCCACCGTGGCCGCCACCGCCGGCACCGCGTTCAGCAGCACCGTCACCGCCACCGGCTCCCCGCTGCCCGCCCTCAAGGCGAGCGGCACCCTGCCGGCCGGTGTCACCTTCACCGACAACGGTGACGGCACCGCCACCCTGGCCGGCACCCCGGCGGCCGGCAGCGGCGGCAGCTACCCGCTGGTGATCACCGCGACCAACGCCAGCGGCTCGGTGACCCAGAACCTGTCCCTGACCGTCGCCCAGGGCCCCGCCGTCACCAGCGCGGGCACCGCGGCCTTCACCACCGGCACCGCGGGCACCTTCGCGGTGACCACCTCCGGCTACCCGGCCCCCGCGCTCAGCGAGAGCGGCACCCTGCCGAGCGGGCTGAGCTTCAAGGACAACGGCGACGGCACCGGCAGCCTGTCCGGCACCGCCGCCTCGGGCACCGCCGGCAGCTACCCGGTGACCATCACCGCGACCAACGCCGCGGGCAGCAGCTCGGCCCAGGTCACGGTCACCGTCACCCAGGCCACCGGCCCGGCGGTGACCAGCGCCAGCGCCACCACGCTGACCACCGGCACCCCGGCCACCTTCACGGTCACCACCACCGGCATCCCGGCCCCGGCGCTGACCGTGACCGGCAAGCTGCCGAGCGGCGTGGCCTTCAAGGACAACGGCAACGGCACCGCCACCCTGGCGGGCACCCCGGCGGCGGGCAGCGGCGGGGTCTACCCGCTCACGCTCACCGCGGCCAACTCGGCGGGCAAGGCGATCCAGTCGTTAGAGGTCACGGTGAACCAGCCCCCGGCGTTCACCAGCAGCTCCTCGGCCACCGCGTACCTGCTGGTCCCGTTCAGCTACACGATCACCACGTCCGGCTTCCCGGCCGCGACGCTGAGTGAGAGCGGGACGCTCCCGGCCGGGTTGACCTTCACCCCCGGTGCGAACGGCACGGCCACCATCTCGGGCTCCGAGCTGGCGCTGGGCACCTTCCACCTCACCATCACGGCGAAGAGCGCGGCGGGCACGATCAGCCAGCCCTTCACGCTCAACGCCGCGCTGTGATCCGGTCGAGTCACCGATCGGCCGAGTGACCGGCTGATCTCAGACCGCGACATCCGCAGTCGCCCCAGGCCCCTGGCCTGGGGCGACTGCTCCGTTCCGGCCCGGGTGCGAGCGGCGGAAGCGGATTTCCGTTCGCCGTTCGGAACGGCTCGCGACCGGGGTTGGTATCGGGAAGACCCGATCACGGGATATCTTGATGTCAAGACGTTGTAGCCGTGAAGCGGAGCACCGATGACTGACTCGACCATCATCTATACGCACACTGACGAGGCCCCGGCCCTGGCGACGTACTCGTTCCTGCCGGTGGTCCAGGCCTACGCCTCGACGGCGGGCGTCAAGGTGGAGACCCGCGACATCTCGCTGGCCGGGCGGATCATCGCCAGCTTCCCGGAGCGCCTCGAGGAGGGCCAGCGCATCCACGACGCCCTGCACGAGCTGGGCGAGCTTGCCAAGACCCCGGGCGCCAACATCATCAAGCTGCCCAACATCTCGGCCTCGATCCCGCAGCTCAAGGCGGCCGTCGCCGAGCTGCAGGGCCAGGGCTACGCGCTGCCGGACTACCCGGACAACCCGACCACCGACGAGGAGCGGGACGTCAAGGCCCGCTACGACAAGGTCAAGGGCAGCGCCGTGAACCCGGTGCTCCGCGAGGGCAACTCGGACCGCCGCGCGCCGCTCTCGGTGAAGAACTACGCCAAGACCCACCCGCACCGGATGGGCGCCTGGTCCGCCGACTCCAAGACCAACGTCGCCACCATGGGCGTCAACGACTTCCGCCACAGCGAGAAGTCCGCGGTGATCGCCGAGGACGGCAAGCTCCGGATCGAGCTGGTCGCCGCCGACGGCACCACCACCGTGCTGCGCGAGTCGGTGCCGGTGCTGGCCGGCGAGGTCGTCGACGCCTCGGTGATGCACGTCGCCGCGCTGAACGAGTTCCTCGCCGCCCAGATCGCCCGGGCCAAGGCCGAAGGCGTGCTCTTCTCGGTGCACCTCAAGGCCACCATGATGAAGGTCTCCGACCCGATCATCTTCGGCCACGTGGTCCGCGCCTTCTTCCCGAAGACCTTCGCGCGCTTCGGCGCCGAGCTGGCCGCCGCCGGCCTCACCCCGAACGACGGCCTGGGCGCCGTCCTCAAGGGCGTCGAGGCGCTGCCGAACGGCGCCGAGATCAAGGCCTCGTTCGACGCCGAGCTGGCCGACGGCCCGACGCTGGCCATGGTCGACTCCGACCGCGGCATCACCAACCTGCACGTGCCGAGCGACGTCATCGTCGACGCCTCGATGCCGGCCATGATCCGCACCTCCGGCCACATGTGGGGCCCGGACGGCAAGGAGGCCGACACCCTGGCCGTGCTGCCGGACAGCAGCTACGCGGGCGTCTACCAGGTCGTCATCGACGACTGCCGGGCGCACGGCGCCTTCGACCCGGCCACCATGGGCTCGGTGCCGAACGTCGGCCTGATGGCCCAGGCCGCCGAGGAGTACGGCAGCCACGACAAGACCTTCGAGATCGCCGTCGACGGCACCGTCCGCCTGGTCGACGCCGCCGGCGACGTGGTCCTCGAGCAGCCGGTCGCCGCGGGTGACATCTTCCGCGCCTGCCAGACCAAGGACGTGCCGATCCGCGACTGGGTCAAGCTGGCCGTCAACCGCGCCCGCGCCACCGGCGACCCGGCCGTCTTCTGGCTGGACGCGGAGCGCGCGCACGACGCCAACCTGATCGCCAAGGTCAAGCAGTACCTCCCGGAGCACGACACCGAGGGCCTGCAGATCGAGATCCTCTCCCCGGTCGAGGCCACCGCCTTCTCGCTGGAGCGGATCCGCCGCGGCGAGAACACCATCTCGGTCACCGGCAACGTGCTGCGCGACTACCTGACCGACCTGTTCCCGATCCTGGAGCTGGGCACCAGCGCCAAGATGCTCTCGGTCGTCCCGCTGATCAACGGCGGTGGCCTGTTCGAGACCGGCGCCGGCGGCTCCGCCCCGAAGCACGTCCAGCAGCTGGTCAAGGAGAACTACCTGCGCTGGGACAGCCTGGGCGAGTTCTTCGCGCTGGCCGCCAGCTTCGAGCACCTGGCCCAGAGCACCGGCAACGCCCGCGCCCAGGTGCTGGCCGACACCCTGGACCGCGCCACCGGCACCTTCCTGGACCAGGACAAGTCGCCCAGCCGCCGCCTCGGTGGCATCGACAACCGCGGCAGCCACTTCTACCTGGCCATGTACTGGGCCCAGGAGCTGGCCAAGCAGACCGAGGACGCCCAGCTCGCCGAGGCCTTCGCCCCGCTGGCCAAGACCCTGGGCGAGCAGGAGGAGGCGATCGTCGCCGAGCTGATCGCGGTCCAGGGCGGGGCCGCCGAGATCGGTGGCTACTACCAGCCCGACCCGGCCAAGGCCGCCGCCGTGATGCGCCCGTCGGCCATCCTCAACGAGGCCATCGCCTCGCTGGGCTGACGGCTCGTCGGGCCGGTGGGCCGGTGGGCCGGTAGGTCCGTAGGCCGGTAGGTCCGTAGATCCGTAGGTCCGTGGTTCACGCTGAGCCCCCGGAACGTCCGATGACGACGTGCCGGGGGCTCCGTGCGTTCCCGGCATCCGCCGCTGCTCCAGTGGGGGTCGAGTCGATGTTGGCACGCTGTGAAGCGAGCTCGCCGGGTCATCCCCCGTCCCGGAGCGAGCCGCCTCGCCCGGGCTGCGATCCCGTGGCGAGGCCGGAGAGCCGCAGCCCCTTCCGGCTTCGGGCCTGCGGCTCTCCGGCCCAACGGGGAGCCCCGTCCGGCCGGGCCGTTGCTCCCGGCGGGTGACCCGCCCCGATCGGCGGCCGGGATCTGCGAGGGCCCTCCCGGTGCACCCCTGGCGGATGCGAGCGGTGCTCACCACGGCTGTCCCACGCGTGACAGGGTGGAGTGCGGCGGCAGTCCGATCTGCCCGCTTTGCGACGTCGAGCGAGGAGCACGTCATGAGCCTGAGCATCCGCAACCAGATCCCCGGCACGGTCACCTCGATCACCAACGGTGCCGTGATGGCCACCGTCCGGACCCGCCTGACGGGCGGTCAGGAGCTCACCTCCGCGATCACCGTGGACGCGGTCAAGGACCTCGGACTGGCCGTGGGCTCCGCGGTGAACGCGCTGGCCAAGTCCACCGAGATCGCGCTCGCCACCGGCCCGGTCACCGGGCTGAGCATCCGCAACCAGCTGCCGGGCACCGTCGCCGAGGTGGCCACCGGCGGGGCGATGGCCACCGTCAAGGTCACCATCGACGGTGGCGAGCTGACCGCGGCGATCACCAAGGACGCGGCCGAGGACCTCGGGCTGGCGGTCGGCTCCCAGGTGGTCGCGCTGATCAAGTCCACCGAGCTCGCGCTGTCCGCCGCCTGAGTCGCCCTGTGTCCCCGGTCGTTGCCGCAGGCTGGCCCGCTGCTCGATGATGAGTCGGTACGACTGCCGAACTCAGTGCGAATGCCGAACTCGTCGGACGGCGTGCGGAAGGCGGACCGGATGGACCCCCAGGAGCTGCGGAAGCGGTTCGAGACCCTGACCACGCCGCACCTGGCCGACGCCTGCCTGCGGGCCGGGGTGCCGGTGCGCTGCGCGCCCGCGGCGGTGCAGGCGGTGGTCCCCGGCGGCCGGGTGGCCGGGCGGGTCCGGCCGGCCCGGCACGTCGGCAGCGTGGACGTCTTCCTGGAGGCCTTCGAGGCGGCCGAGCCCGGCGACGTGCTGGTGGTGGACAACGGCGGCCGGTCGGACGAGGCCTGCGTCGGCGACCTGGCGGTGCTGGAGGCGAGGGCCGCCGGGCTCGCGGGGGTGGTCGTCTGGGGCCTGCACCGCGACAGCGCCGACCTGCTCGCGATCGGCCTGCCGGTCTTCAGCCAGGGCGCCCTCCCCACCGGCCCGCAGCGGCTGGACGTCCGCCCGGCCGACGCGCTGGCCGCCGCCACGGTGGGGGAGTGGACGGTGACCGCGGCGGACCTGGTGCTCGGCGACGCGGACGGCGTGCTCTTCCTGCCGGCCGACCGGGCCGCGGAACTCTTCGGGCTGGCCGAAGGGATCCGCGACACCGAGCGCCGGCAGGCCGAGCGGGTGCGGGCCGGCGAGTCGCTGCGGGCCCAGCTCGGCTTCGACGCCTACCTCGCCGCCCGCCGCGCCGACCCGGCGCTGACCTTCCGCGAGCACCTGCGCGCTACCGGCGGCGCCGTCGAGGAGTGAGCGGCTCCTGCTCGTCCGTGACATTCCGTCAGCCGACCGTGCGGGACGGTCGGCTGACGGCTGCTCAACCCTCGAGCGGTGGCACCAGCAGCGGCAGTGCGCCCGCCAGCAGCCGGATCCGGGCGGGCAGTTCGGCGATCTCGTCGCCGTCCGCGCAGACCGGCACCGGACGGTCGGCGTCCACCGTCACCTCGCGCGCGGTCCGCACGCTGACCTCCGGGCGCCGCAGGTGGGTGCCGCGCTTCACCTCGTTCATGAAGGCGACGATCTTGCTGCGCGGGCCGTCGCCGACCAGCATGACGTCCAGCAGCCCGTCGTCCGGCACCGCGGTCGGCACGATCCGCAGGCCGTGGCCGTAGGCGCCGGAGTTGGCCACCACCACGGTGTGCCCGCGCCGGGTGCTGGTCTCGCCGTCGACGGTCAGCGTGTAACCGGCCGCCCGCCAGCTCATGATCGCCCGCACCGGGGCCAGCCGGTAGAGCAGCAGCGCGGGCAGGCCGCGCCCGGCGTTGATCAACCGGGTGGCCACCGCGTCGATCCCGATGTACACGTTCCCGGGCGCGATCGACCCGTTGACCTCCAGCACGTCCAGGGTGCGGCGGTGCCCGGCCAGCAGCAGCCGGGCCTGCGCCGCGACGTCGTCGGCGGCGGGCAGGCCGAGCGAGCGGGCCAGGTCGTTGCCCCGCCCCGCCGGCACGATCGCCATGGTGCCGCCGCCGCGCACGGTGCCCTCGGCCACGTCCCGCACCAGGCCGTCGCCGCCGACCGCGACCACGGTGTCACCGCGCTCGGCGGCCTCCCGCGCGCTGCTGACGGCGTGCTCGCGGCCGCGGGTCGGCACCGCGCGGACGGTGGCGCCGGCCGCGCTCAGCAGCGCGGCGATCGGCTCCCAGCGGGCGGGGGCGTGGCCGCCGCCCGAGATCGGGTTGACGATCGCGGTGAACGCGCCAGCGGCCATCTCAGCCCTCGCTCGCGGGGGTGGCGTCCGTGCCGTCCGTGGTGGTCGTGCCGTCCGTGCCGTCCGTGGTGGTCGCGTTGTTCGGCGCGGGTGCGATCAGCACGCCCGGGTTGAGGATCCCCGCCGGGTCCAGCGCCCGCTTCACTGCGCGCAGGGCGTCGACCGCCAGCGGGCCCACCTCGCGGGCGTAGACCTCGCGGTGGTCGGTGCCCACCCCGTGGTGGTGGGTGACCGCGGCGCCGACCTGGCGGATCGCCTCGTTGGCGGCCGACTTGGCCCGCTGCCACTGGGCCACCGGGTCGTCGGTCTGGGCGCAGGCGACGGTGAAGTAGAGCGAGGCGCCGGTCTCGTAGACGTGCGAGATGTGGCAGAGCACCAGCGGCGGGGTGCCCTCGGCGCTCAGCGTCTCGCTGAGCGCGCTGGTGACGGCCGCCCGCAGCGCGTGCAGGCTGGACCAGAAGGTCACCGTCTCCAGCGTCTCGATCAGCACCCCCTCGTCCAGCAGCGGATCGCGCAGGTAGGGGGCGCGGTAGCGGCCGTGCCGCCAGGCCTCGCCGGGCTCGGTGCCCAGCGGCTGCCCGCCGGCCGCGGCCAGCAGCTCGCTCGCCCCGGCCCGCCGGGCGGCCACCTCGGCGGCGGAGCCCTCGTAGCCGGCGATCGCCAGGCAGCCGCCCGGGCCGCCGCCGAACATCGCGGCCGGGTCGGCCAGGTTGATCGACGTCTCGGCCTCGTCGGAGAGCCGCAGCACGGTGGGCAGCGGGCCGTCCTGGACCAGCTTGCGCAGCGCGGCGGCGCCCGCCTCGAAGGAGTCGAACCGCCAGCCCTCGTAGACCCGTTCGGCCGGCACCGGGCGCACCCGCACGGTCACCGAGGTGATCACGCCCAGGGTGCCCTCCGAGCCGAGCACCAGCTGGCGCAGGTCCGGCCCGGCGGCCGACTTGGGCGCGCTGCCGAGTGCCAGGGTGCCGCGCGGGGTGGCCAGCTCCAGGCCGACCACCATCTCGTCGAACCGCCCGTAGCCGGCCGAGGCCTGGCCGGCCGAGCGGGCCGCCGCGTAACCGCCGATGCTCGCGCCCTCGTAGGACTGCGGGAAGTGGCCGAGCGTCAGGCCGCGCTCGCGCAGCAGCCGTTCGGCCTCGACCCCGCGCAGGCCGGCCTGCAGCGTCGCGGTGCGGGACTCCTCGTCGACGGCCAGCACGGCGTCCAGCCGCTTCAGGTCCAGCGCCACCACGCCGGCGAACCCGGCCCGCTGCGGCGCCAGCCCGCCGACCACCGAGGTGCCGCCGGAGTACGGGACGACCGCGACGTTCGCGTGCTCGCACAGCTCCAGCACGGCCACCACCTGCTCGTGCGAGCCGGGGTACAGCACGGCGTCGGGGGCGTCCGAGACGTCGCCGGCGCGCAGCTTCAGCAGGTCGGGGGTGGACCAGCCGCGGGTGTGGCCGACCCGGGCAGCGGCGTCGGTGGCCACCTGCCCGGGGCCGAGCAGCCCGGCCAGCTCGGCCAGCAGCTTCGCGTCCAGCGCCGGCTCGGGCAGCACCAGCCCGGCCGGGTCGAGCGGCGGGTGCTCCGGGGTGCGCACCCCGAAGGCGGCCAGCGTCTCCTTGGCGGCGGCGGGCAGCGTGGTGCGGTGGGCGGGGTCGCCCCAGCGGTACGGGTGGAAGTCCACGACGGGCAGGTCTGACTCGGTCATCGGGATCCTCAAAGGGCGGAGGGGCATGCGCTGATACACTTGTACATGTGGTGTCGCAGCGAATCAACACGCCGGAAGAATCCCGCGCCGAGCCGGACGGGCCCCGCGCGGACCGTCCCCCGGAGGAGCGGCCGGCGGAAGGGCGGCCGCTGAAGGCCGCCAACGCGATCCCCGAGCAGCGGATCCTGGACGCGGCCTACCAGCTGCTGCTCACCATCGGCATGCAGCGGATCACCATGGCCGACATCGCCCGCCGGGCCGGCGTCTCCCGGGCCACCCTCTACCGCCGCTGGGGCGGGGTCCGCGAGGTGCTCGGCACCCTGACCACCCGGGTCTGGACCGAGCTGGTCGAGCAGGCCTTCGAGGCCGAGAGCGCGCTGATCGAGAGCGCGGGCGCCCGGACCGCCGTGGTCGACGGCGTGGTCCGCCTCGCCCGGGCGATCCGGGTGCACCCGCTGCTGCGCAAGATCATCGAGCTGGACCCCGACTTCCTCACCCCCTACCTGCTACAGCGCCGCGGCACCAACACCAACCACCAGCTTGCGCTGCTGGAGACCGGCCTGCGGCTCGGCATCGCCGACGGCTCGATCCGCCCCGGCGACCCCGCCCTGCTGGCCCGCTCGGTGCTGCTCACCGCCTGGTCCTTCACCCTCACCGGCCCCGTGCTGGTCGACGCCCCCGACGGCACCGGGGCCGAGGTCGACCGGCTGGACGGGGAACTGCGGCTGCTGCTCGACCGCTACCTGATGCCTGCTCCGTCCGCGGCTTCCTCTTCGGCTCCCTCCCTGGCTCCCTCCCCGGCTCCCCTTCCGGAAGGCGGTACCGACGCATGACCGTCGCCCACTCCTCGCTGAACGCCCGGCGCCGGGCCCGCGAACTGGCCGAACTCCGGGCCCCCGGCCGGCCGGTCGACCTGCTGGTGATCGGCGGCGGGGTCACCGGCGCCGGCGTCGCCCTGGACGCCGCCGCCCGCGGACTGACGGTGGTCCTCGCCGAGAAGCACGACCTCGGCTTCGGCACCAGCCGGTGGAGCTCCAAGCTGGTCCACGGCGGCCTGCGCTACCTGGCCTCCGGCAGCGTCGGCATCGCCCGGGAGAGCGCCGTCGAGCGCGGCATCCTGCTCCAGCGCACCGCCCCCCACCTGGTGCACGCACTGCCGCAGATCGTCCCGCTGCTGCCCCGCACCAAGCTCGCCGACGCCGCCCTGGTCCGGGCCGGCTTCCTCGCCGGCGACCTGCTGCGGATCACCGCCCGCACCCCCGCCACCACGCTGCCCCGCTCCCGCCGCCTGACCGCCGCCGAGGTGCTGCGTTACGCCCCCACCGTCCGGTCCGCCGGCCTGCGCGGTGGCCTGGTCTTCTGGGACGGCCAACTCGTCGACGACGCCCGCCTGGTGGTCGCCCTGGCCCGCACCGCCGCGAGCTTCGGCGCCCGGGTGCTCACCCGCTGCGAGGTCAGCCAGGCCACCGGGTCGGGCGCCACGCTGACCGACCGGCTGACCGGCGAGTCCTTCGACCTGTCCGCCCGGATGGTGATCAACGCGGCGGGCGTGTGGGCGGGCGAACTCACCGACGGCCTCACCCTGCGCCCCAGCCGGGGAACCCACCTGGTGCTGCCGCAGTCCGCCTTCACCGGCCCGACCGGCGCCCTCAACGCCGGCCTCACCGTCCCCGTGCCCGGCGAGACCAACCGCTTCGTCTTCGCCCTGCCCGCCCCCGACGACCGGGTCTACGTCGGTCTGACCGACGAGGCCGCCCCCGGCCCGATCCCCGACGTGCCGCAGCCCGCCGAGACCGAGATCGACTTCCTGCTGGAGACCATCAACTCCGCGCTGCGCACCCCGCTCACCCGCGCCGACCTGCTCGGCACCTTCGCCGGCCTGCGCCCGCTGCTCGACGACGGCACCGGCCGCACCGCCGACGTCTCCCGCAAGCACGCCGTGCTGACCGCCCGGGACGGCCTGGTCACCGTGGTCGGCGGCAAGCTCACCACCTACCGGCAGATGGCCGAGGACGCGGTCGACGCAGCCCTCACCCGCGCCCGCATCACCGTCCGCCCCTGCCGCACCCGCACCCTCCCGCTGGTCGGCGCCGCCCCGCGCCCCGACCTGGACCTGATCGCCGCCCCCCTGCGCCTGGTCCGCCGCTACGGCACCGAGGCCCCCGCCGTCCTCGCCGAGGCCGCCGGTGACCCGGCCGCACTCACCCCCATCGCCCCGGGCACCGACACCACCCTGGCCGAACTCCGCTACGCCATCCGGCACGAGGGCGCCCTGGACACGGCCGACCTCCTCGACCGCCGCACCCGCACCGGCCTCGCCCCGACCACCCGCGCCGCAGCCATGCCGGCCGCGGAGCAGGCCCTGGCCGAAGCGGAGTAGCGCGGGCCGGAGCGGGGGAGCGGGTGCGGGGCAGCTCGATGCTCGCCCGCACCCCGGGCCTCCCGCCCGGCGCTTCGAGCCCGATGCGCTGGAGGCCGGCCGTGTCCCCCCACCATGCGATGGGCCGGTGGTCGGACACGCCGATGGCCTCGGCGGGCGCTGCGCGCCGCCGAGGCCATCGGTGGGTTCCTCTGCCCTCAGGTCGTCGTCCGGGCTCGCTTCTGGCGCTTGCTCAGGGCGGCCATCGACATGTCCTCGGCCTGCGAGCGCAGGTTCTTGTACCCGTACCCGCGCTCTTCCAGCCAGGTCATCGCGGCCGCCTCGGCGCGGGCGGTGGCCGGGACGATGTCCTGTTCGGCCTCGCCCGACTCCAGGAAGCGGAAGGTGAAGTCGGCCCGGGCCGTCAGGTCGTAGGTCAGGTGGCCCTCCCGGGTGAAGGAGGCGAAGAGGACATCGTGCTGTGCGGCCTCGGCCAGCAGCTCGGCCCGCTGCGCCTCGTTCAGCCCGTCGAAGGCGCCGCGGATCATCACCCGGAACGTACGTTCGCTCATGACGGCGACCCTAGCTCCGGTGGCGAGCGGCTTTCCAACCAATTTCCGCCGTCTCGTCCCCCGCCCGACCCGCCCCGCTCAGCCGACCAGTTCCCGCAGCTGCGCCCCGAGCCGCGCCACCTCAAGCGCCCTCGCCCCCGCCCCCGCCGTGAGTGCCACGTACCCGTCCGGGCGGACCAGGACCACGGCGTTCCCGGTGACCCCGTACGCCCGGTGCGCGTGGCCCGCGGGGTCGTGCACCGCCGCCGCCCGGATCCCGGGCAGGCCGCTCGCCTCGGTCAGCGCTGCGGCGGCGCCCTTGCCGAAGCCGAGCAGGGTGGAGTGCGGCCCGCGGAACAGGTCGAAGAGCCGCACGTCCCGCCCGTCGGCGGTGCGGCAGGGGGCGTCGGGAGCCCGGTCGCCGGCGCGGATGCCGGTGCTGTCGTCGAGGTCGCGTCCGAGCGGGCCACCGCGGTAGTTGATGGTCAGGCCGGTCAGGTCGCCGCCCGCGTTGTCGGACTGGGTGACCAGCTGCCGGGTGAAGGCCTCGGCGCCGCGGTCGGTGAAGAGTGCGCGGTGCTGGGCCGAGGTGGCGGCCAGCACCGCGCGGGCGACCGGGAGCCGTTCGGCCTGGTAGCTGTCGAGCAGGGCGGCCGGGTCCAGCGGGCTGTCCGGGGTGGTGCGCAGGGCGGCGGCCAGCTTCCAGCTCAGGTTGTGCGCGTCCTGGATGCCGGTGTTCAGGCCCTGGCCGCCGGCCGCGGAGTGGCAGTGCGCGGCGTCGCCGGCCAGGAAGACCCGGCCGCTGCGGTACCGCTCGACCATCCGGACGGTGGGACGCCAGACGCTCGACCAGACCAGATCGCGGAGTTCGACCCCGGGCAGGCCGGCCCGTTCGGCGAAGAGTCGGCGGAAGGTCGCGGTCGAGGGCTCGGGCAGCTCGCCGTGCGCGTCGGGGGTGACCGCGGCGTGCACGGCCCAGTTGCCGTCGGACCGGAGCGGGACCAGGGTCAGGGCGCCGATGCCGAGTTCCGGGTGGTCCCAGAGGTGCAGGCAGTCCGGGTCCAGGCCGTCGACGTGCATCGCGGCGAGCAGGAACCGTTCCTCCTCCCAGGTCTCGCCGTGGAAGGGGATGCCGGCGAGCTTGCGGACCGCGCTGCGGCCGCCGTCGCAGCCGACCAGGTAGCGGGCGGTGACCACCTCGGTCCGCTCGCCGTGCCGCACGGTGGCGCGGACCAGGTCCGCGTCCTGCTCGTGGTCGAGCAGTTCGGTGTCCAACTCGACCTTGACGCCGTACTCGGCCAGCCGGTAGCGCAGCACCGCCTCGGTGTGGTGCTGGGGGATCAGCAGCATGCCGCGGTGCGGGCGGTCGGGGGTCGGGGCGTTGCCGGGTGCGGGGTCGGCCTCGGCGACCAGGCGGCTGCCGCGGTAGGTCCGCACTTTGGGGTTGTGCGTGCCGCGGGCGTACATCTGCTGGACCACGCCGAGGTCGTCGAGGATCTCCAGGGTCCGCGGGCTGACGCCCTTGCCCCGGACTCCGATGGTGCGGAACTCCGGTTCCCGTTCGATGATCCGGCAGTCGACCCCGCTGCGGGCGAGGCCGAGGGCGAGTGCGAGCCCGACGGGCCCGGCGCCGACCACCAGGACCTCGGTCGGGTGCGTGGTGCTGGGCATGGCTGTCCTCCTCCGTAAGATACGGCGCGTTTCTTGCTGCGACTGTAGACTGGCCCTGATAAGAAACGCAACGTATCTCCAAGCCTCCGGATGCGGACCACGGTGCCCAGCAACACGAGTGACGACCCCACGACTGCCGCCGGCCCGACCGACGCCAGCAGGCCTGACGTCACCAGGACTTCACGCCGGCGCGGCGACGAGCTGGAGCGCGCGATCCTCGACGCGGTCTGGGTCGAGCTGGCCGAGCACGGCTACGACCGGCTCACCATGGACGGCGTGGCGGCCCGCGCCCGGACCAGCAAACCGGTGCTCTACCGCCGCTGGCCGAACCGCGTCGAGCTGGTCATCGCCGCGCTCGGCCGCAACGCCCCCGACTACCAGGCCCCGCCGGACACCGGCGAGTTGCGCACCGACCTGGCGGTCTTCCTGGGCGGCCTGCTGCACCGCTTCGACGACCTGCCGACGGCCGCCGTGCACGGCTTCCTGGTCGACGTCATGCGGGTGCCCGAACTGCGCTCCCGGTTCCGCACGGGGCTCACCGGCACCGGTCCGGTGGACACGTTGGAGGCCGTCATGCGCCGCGCCGCCGACCGCGGTGAGATCAACGCGGACCGCCTGAACCGCCGGGTGGTCTCGCTGCCGCTGGACCTGCTCCGGGACGCCTTCATGACCGGCGGCACGGTCCCGGGGGACGAGCAGATCGCCGAGATCCTCGACGAGATCGTGCTGCCCCTGCTCAGGGCTCCGAGCGCGCCGACCTCGAGCCCGCCGACGCCGGGCCCGCCGCCCCCGGGCGCAGCCGCTGCGACGGGGTGATGCCGTACTCCTGGCGGTAGGTCTCGGCGAACCGCCCGAGGTGGGTGAAGCCCCAGCGCAGCGCCACGTCGGTGACCGTGCCCTCGGCCCGGCCGTCGGCGATCGCCAGCAGGTCGTGGTGGGCGAGGTCGAGGCGGACGCGCCGCAGGTAGGCGAGCGGGGTGGTCTGCAGGTGGGTCCGGAACCCGGCGCGCAGGGTCCGGAGGCTGACCCGGGCGGCGCGGGCCAGGTCGGCGACCGAGATCGGCTCGTGGGCGTGCTCGGCGCAGTACGCCGTGGCGCGGCGCAGCGCGCTGGGCAGCAGCGGGCCGCCCCGGTCGTCGGGCGTGCCGGGCAGCGCGTGCGGCTGGAGGTCGAGCAGGCCGTGCACCAGGACCTGTTCGAGGTGCGCGGTGGCGAGCGGGGACCGGCCGGCCAGGCCCGCGTCGGCCCAGTGCGCCAGGTCGGCCGCGATCCGCAGCCAGGCGTCGGTCGCGGTGTCCTCGCCGAGGACCGGTGCGAAGCGCGGTGTCCCGGCCGGGGTCTCGCCCAGCCGGCTCGTCAGCGCCGTCTGCACCGCCGCCGCGGGGATGACCAGGATCCGGTTGCGGGCCTCCCCGCTCCACACCATCGACAGCCGTTGGCCGGGGCCGGCGATGCACCGGGAGGAGTCGAGTTGCACCCCGTCGACGGTGACCGACCCCTGGCCGGCCAGCGGGACCTGCACGTTGAAGAAGTCGGCCAGCTCGCCCACCTCGACCTCGACCTCGGCCCCGTAGCCCAGCTCGTACACCGAGACCAGGCCCTGGTGGTGGCAGCGGTAGCGGCCGCTGATCGGCAGGTCGTGCAGGACCTTCAGCCGGTGCGGGGCGAAGTGGTGGCTGACCAGGGCGTGGAGTCCGGCGACGTCGGATCCTTCGAAGAGGACGCGGTCCGACCCGCCGGCCATCTCGCCGCTGAGCGCTGCGCTGCCGACCATCGTGTTGCCGACCATCGTGCTGCCGACCTCCGACGGGACCTGGCGGGGAACCGACATTGTCCCAGGTCGGTGGGCAGGTGTGGTCAGCGGCCCGGCTGGCTGAAGAGCTGCTCCAGGGCGCGCCGGTCGCGCTTGGTGGGGCGCCCCGCGCCGCGGTCGCGGAGGGCGACCGGGGCGGGGCCGAGCGCGGCGGCGGGCCGCGGCGGGCTGTTGTCGACGTAGCACTCGACGGCGACCGAGGCACCGACCCGCTTGCTGATCACCCGGGAGACCACGACCACCCGGGTCCAGTCGTCCAGCCGGACCCGGACCTCGTCTCCGATCTTGACCGAGTGGGCGGGCTTGACCCGCTCGCCGTTCACCCGGACGTGCCCGGCCCGGCAGGCGGTCCCGGCGAGCGAGCGGGTCTTGGTCAGGCGCACCGACCAGATCCAGCTGTCGACCCGTGCGGTGCCTTCGTCTACGGCCATGTCCCGACTCTATCCCGCCGTGCCCGCCGCCGGGCCGGAGTATTCACCGGGCCGGGGCGCGTTCCGGGGCGTCAGCCGCAGTGGCTCCAGCCGCTGGTCCAGCTGGTCCCCTTGTACGATCCGCCCCACTCGACGCAGGTGTTGGCCGCGGTCGCGGTGACCGGGCCGGCGTAGTAGGTGAAGCTGCCCGGATTGGCGAGCGCACTGCCGCCCTGCACGGTCAGGGTGGCGTTCATCGGCGTCGGCCCGCTCGGGTCGGCCGCCAGGGTGACCACGCAGTTGTTCCCGTCGGCGGCGTCGTAGAGCAGGTAGACGGTGGCGTCGCCCAGGCTGTGCGAGTCGATCACGGTGTACCCGGTGCCGCAGACCTGCCCGGCCGAGTACGGGTTGCCGGTGGCGGGGGAGGGGGTGGGCGAGCCGGTGCCGCAGTGGCTCCAGCTGCTGGTCCACGAGGTGCCCTGGTAGGAACCGCCCCACTGGACGCAGGCGTTGGGCGCGTAGCCGGTGACCGGGCCGGCGTAGTAGGTGAAGCTGCCCGGGTTGCTGCCCGAACTGCCGCCCTGCACCGCCAGTGTGGCGTTCATCGGGGTCGGGCCGCTCGGGCTGTGCGCGAGCGTGGTCACGCAGTTGTCGCCGGTGCTGCCGTCGTAGAGCAGGTAGACGGTGGCGGCGCCCAGGTCGTGCGAGTCGATCACGCCGTAGCCGCTGCCGCAGACCTGCGCGGGGGTGTAGATGTTGCTGCCGACCGGGCCCGGCGCGCCCGCGCCGCCGCCGCAGTGGCTCCAGCCGCTGGTCCAGCTGGTGCCCTGGTAGCTGCCGCCCCACTGGACGCAGGCACTGGGCGCGGACTCGGTGACCGGGCCGGCGTAGTAGGTGAAGCTGCCCGGGTTGCTGCCCGAACTGCCGCCCTGCACCGCCAGCGTGGCGTTCAGCGGGACCGGGCCGGCGGGGTTGGTGACCAGCGTGGTCACGCAGTTCTGGCCGGTCGCACTGTTGTAGAGCAGGAAGACGGTGGCGCCGGCCAGGGCGTGCGAGTCGATCACCCCGAAGCCGGTGCCGCAGACCGCGTTGGGACTGTACGGGTTGCCGCCGGCCACCGGGGGCGGGTTGTTGCCGCTGCCGCTGGCCACCGGGGTGGTGTAGCCGACGATGTAGTAGCCGTCGCCCGGGTCCACGGTGCTCGGCTCGGTTCCGACGGCGGTCTGCCCGGCCGGGATGGTGATCGACACGACGCTGGAGCTGACCGCGAAGCCGGCCATCGAGCCGGTGCCGGTGGTGCCGTTCCAGTCCCCGTTCGCGGTGGTGACCGAGCCGTCGCCGTTCACCGAGGTGACGATCGCGACGTGGTGGATCTCGGAGTCGTAGATGCTGCCGTACTCCACCGCGTCCCCGGGCTGCGGACGGTAGGAGGTGGCGGTGTGCAGGGTGCCGTTGTTCTGGCCGTAGGTGTAGAAGCTGGCCGCGGCGGCGGTCAGACCGTTGGTGGCGAAGCCGGAGTGCTGCCAGACCCACTCGGCGAAGTCGGCGCACCAGTACTCGGGGCCGCCCGAGTAGCCGCCCGAGCAGCTGGTCTCGAACTGGCTGCCGCCGAGGCTGTTGTAGGTCGGCGCGTTGGCGCAGGTGCCGGCGGTCTTGCCGACGTTGGCGGCGGCCAGCGCGGCCGCGTCACCGCCGGCGGCGGCCGTGGCGGAGCCGGCGGGCAGCAGCGTGACCAGCCCGGCGAGTAACAGGACCACCGCGGCGCCGGATGTGCGGCGCAGGAGTCTCGTGACGAACACCGTTCTCCTCAGGTGAGCGCAGGACCGAGCACCGGCGCGCGGCGGCCTGGTGGGGCCGCGGGCGTGCGCCGGTGTTCGCGGGTGCGCCAAGTGTGGGAGGTGGGTGTGGCGTTGCGGTAGCCCTCTGCTGACGATGAGTCAAAATTGATGGTCGGGTCAGGCGTTGGGGTTGGGGTAGCGACAGGCGGCGCGTTCGGCGACGGCCTGCTGGTCGGGGGTGAGCTGGGTCGGGGCGGCGGTGCCGTCGGGGGCCAGGAGGTGGGCGTCCGCGACGGTGGTCGCACCGTCACCGCCCAGGCAGGCCACGGCGACCACCGGGATCGGGGTGGTCGAGCCCTGCAGTGGGCCGAGGCGCCAGACGTAGTCGAAGGAGCTCTGCTGGTCGGCGGTGAGCCGGATCTGGTGCCAGCCGGGGGCGGGCGGCGCGCTGGCGGAGGGGGAGGTGCCGTCCTGGGTGCCGGCGGGGGCGGAGGCGGTCGGGGCGCCGGCGGGGGTGCCGGCCGTCGGGGCGCCGGTCGGGGTGGGGGCCGGCGCGGCGTAGTACGCGGCGTAGCCGACGATCGCCACCTGCTTGCCGGTCGCCGACAACTGCACCGTGCCGTCCGCCGCCGGGTGGTCCAGGTGCAGCGAGACCTGCTGCGGCATCGGGGCGTCGTCCGGGCAGGCCGAGGGCTTCATCACCCCCGGCGGGTCCCCGTGGATGATCGCGGAGGCGACCACCCCGCCGCCGGCCAGCTCGAACCAGCGGATGTCCGGCTCGCCGCCACTCGGGTCGTAGACCACGTCGCCCAGGCAGTAGCCGGTGAGTTGCAGGGTGCAGCCCGGTGGCGCGGTCCACAGGGTGTCCGCGTTCAGGCTGGCTCCGGCGTGCACGTGGGCGCCGGACCCGTAGGTCAGACCGGTGAACCGCACCGGCGCCGACCCGGCCGCGGTGGCGGGCGGGTTGCCGGCGGCACCGGCGGGAGCCGAGCAGAGCGGGTTGGCGGTGCCGGGGGCGGTGGGGGAGGCCGAGCGGTGCGGCGACTTGCCGGGCAGCACCAGTGCCGCGAGCACCGCGGCGGCGGCCACCGCCGCGGTGCCGGCGGCGAGCAGGGTGCGCCGGCGGGGGCGGAAGCGGCGGGGGAGCGGTGTGGCGGAGGTGGGAGCGGGGGTGGGTGCGGGCGCGGCGGAGCTGGGTGCGGGTGCGGTTGTGGCTGCCGCTGCGGGCTCGGCCGGGGCCTGCGCTCCTTCGTCGGCCGCCTCCGTCGGCGCCCCCGGGCACTCGTCGTCCGTCCCCGGGCACTCGCCGAGCTCCCGGTCCAGTTCCTCCCAGCGCTGCTGCCAGGCCGCGACATCGCCGCCGCAGGCCCCGACATAAGCCAGCGTCACCTCCAGGCTGGGACGCCGCATGCCGCCGGCCGCGTCGCTCAGCGTGCTGGCGCTGAACCCGGCCAGCGTGGCGAGGGCGCGGTAGGTGGGGTTGCCGGCCTGCTCGCGGACCAGGCGCAGATCGTGGGCGAAGGCCTGCAGCGGTCCCTCGGTCGGGTCGATGGGTCGAGGCTTGCGGGCCAAGTTCGGTCTCCTGTTGGGCGATTGTTAGGCGATATGTCCTGTTCGCACCTGATGCGCGGTCACGGTCGGTATCGCGGTGATCGTAGTCGGTCAGAAAAGGTGCCCACTTGCGCCCCGGTACGAACATTCCCCCCGGCGCCAGGGCCTGGCAGGATGGCCCCCAATGACCGCGAACCCATCGACCGACCCATCGACCGACGGAACCAACCCGACCACCCCGACCACCCTCGACCACCGCGCCGCCGCCCGCGACTCCCTGCGCGGCCTGGCCACCGGGGACGCCTTCGGCGCCCAGTTCTTCGTCCCCGACAACCTCCCCGCACTGCGCGAGCGCCGGCTGCCGCCCGCCACCTGGCCGTGGACCGACGACACCGAGATGGCCTGCGCCGTCTTCGCCGCGCTGCGCCACCGCGGCATGGTCAACGGCTACGAACTGGCCCACTCCTTCGCCGAGCACCACGACTTCGACCGCGGCTACGGTGCCGCCACCAACGTGCTGCTGCGGCAGATCCGGCAGCGGCAGGGCGACTACCGCAAGCTCGCCGCCGCGGCCTTCGGCGGCCAGGGCTCCTGGGGCAACGGCGCCGCGATGCGGGTGGCGCCGCTCGGCGCCTGGTTCGCCGTGGACCCGACCGAGGCGGCCTGGCAGGCGGCCCGGTCCGCCAAGCCGACCCACACCCACCCCGAGGCGGCGGCCGGCGCGATCGCCGTCGCCGTGGCGGCCGCCTGGGCGGTGCGGGCCCGCACCGAATGGGTCACCGACGCCGACCTGCTCACCGCCGTGCTCGCCCTGACCCCGCCGGGCAAGGTGCGTGAGGGCATCGCGGAGGCCCGTCAACTGCTCGGCGCACAGCCGGAGGACGTGGCCAAGCTGCTCGGCAACGGACGGTACGTCAGCGCCGTCGACACCGTGCCGTTCGCGCTCTGGTGCGCGGCCACCCACCTGCGGGACTACCCGGCGGCGCTGTGGACCACGGTCTCCCAGGGCGGGGACGTGGACACCACCGGTGCGATCGTCGGCGGCATCGTCGCGGCCTGCGTCGGCACCGAGGGCATCCCGGCCGACTGGCGGGCCGCCACCGAGGAGTTGCCGGACTGGGCGGAGGCCGAGGTGCTGGGCGCGGACGTCGGCCCGGCCGACTTCCCACGCCACCGGCCGATGGCGGCGGCCGCCCCGATCCCGGTGACCACGCTGGACTGGACGCCGGGGCAGTGGCAGCGGATCCGGCACGGCGTGCGGTCCCACGCGATGGAGGAGCGCTGGGAGGCGCACCTGAGCGCCGACGGCCGACACCTGGAGATCTACCGCAACTCGATCGACACCCCGCGCTACGCGGTCGAGGTCGCCCACACCCCGTACGGCGCCCGCCCGGTGCGCGCCTGGGTCAACGCCGGCGCCGAGCACCAGCGGCACGACGGCGGCGACCAGGTCGAGACCGCGTACCTGGAGTTCCTGCTGGACGGCCTCTTCGGCCACGACCGCCGCCCCGACCTGTGGGACCGCTACCAGCAGCTCACCACCCAGCGCACTACCCGGCCCACCCCGCCCGCGGGCGGCCCGGCATGACCGTCGACGCGATACCGCTCGACGTCACCACCGACCGCGCCACCGGACTGTGGACCGTGACCGCCCCCGGCTTCAGCCTCGGCCGGCCGGTGGTCGGCCCGGAGCGGGTGTACGTCGTGGTGGCGGACCGGATCACGGCCCTCGAGCGGCACAGCGGCGAACTCCGCTGGCAGCGGCCGGTCGACGTGCAGACCCGGCACGGCCTGCGCTACGAACGGCTCACCCTGGCCGGCGACCGGCTGCTGCTCCGCGGCGAACTGCCCGACACCCGCCGCGAACTGCTGGTCGCGCTGGACAGCGCCACCGGGGAGCAGGTGTGGACCCGGAAGATCGTGGCCTGGACCGAGCTGATCAGGGACCAGGACACCCTCTACCTCCGTGAGCCGGCCGCTCTCGGCGTGGCCGGCGCCGACGAGCAGCTCACCGCGGTGGCGCTGTCGGACGGACAGCCGCGCTGGCAGCAGCACCACGGCTCCCCGATCCGCTCGCTGGTCCTGGCAGGCCGTCAGTTGGTCCACCGGGACGGCCGGCGGGCCGTGGGGCTCGACCCGTCCACCGGTGCGGTGCGCTGGCACAGCCCGCCCTGGCCCGGGTACGGGGACCTGCTCGTCGATGGGGTGGACGGGCCGGTCTTCACCTGGGAGTACGACCGGCAGCTGGTGAGCTGGTTCGACCCGGCCACCGGCGAGAGCCTCGGCGAGCGAGTGGTGCGACTGCCGTTCGGCGCCGGCGCCCACCTCTCGATGCGGGTCACGGACGGCGGGCAGACGCTCTGGCTCAGCCAGCACCGGCACCGGATGGTCCACTGGCTGCGCCCGTTGGAACCCGACGAGCCGCTGCGCACCTTCCACACCGGCGTCCGCGCGCTGGACTCCGGGGACGAGGCGCTGACCCTGGCCGGCGACTGGGTCTACGCCGTCGACCGCGGCGACCGCCTGCTCGCCGGCCCGCTCGCGAAGCCCGGCTGGCTCCGATCGGTGGGCCGCCAGTCGAGCCGCCTGCTGCCGCGTCGCCGGCGCAAGCAGTTCGAGCTCGTCCCCGGTGGCAACCTGCTCTACGCCCGACAGCACGGGCCGGATGGATACCAGCTGCTGGGCCTGGTGGAGGGCCGGGTCAGCTGGCGGCTGCCGATTTTCACGATGCACCCTGTCCCCGTCGGCGACCGCCTGCTGGTCCCCGACCTGGGCTCCGGTAACGATCACCTCCGCCTCCTCGACGGCCTCACGGGCACCACCGCCGGCCCGCCGCCGCGGGGGTAGGACCCTTGACCACCGGCTCGGCTTCCCCCATCCGGGGGGAGCCGGGCCGTCGTGCCATCGGCGGGGGAGGCGCCTCGACCATGCTGTGGTGAGAGCCCTGCGAGGGCCTTCAGCTCTACGACCACGGAGGCACGATGCCGACCGACGAACTCAAGCGATTTCTGGCAGCCCTGAGCCCAGCGAACCGGCACCTGGTCGAGCAGCAGCCGGCCGAGCAGCAGGAGCGGCTTGCTGCCGCCTGGGAAGCAGAGCTGAGGGAGGACCACGACCTCGACACGCTCAGCGAGCTGTCGCCCCCTGCTGCCGAAGCCGAAGCGGCTGAGCGGGTCGTGCAGGAGCTCCTCGGACTCCGCTGACCTTCGGTGCTGACCCCCTATTCCGTGAGCTCGAAGCGGCGGGCGATCTCCTCGATCAGGGGCAGGTGCTCCTCCCAGGTGGTGCTGCCCATCCCGAGGATGAAGCCGGCGTTGCCCCGGACGGTGAAGTACTCGCGGGTGCGGTAGATGGCGGTGCCGTTGCTGCTGCGGGTGATGAAGTCCAGGGACACGGCGGGCTGCCCGGCGAAGCGTGTCTCGGCGTGGGTGAAGTCGGTGTAGCCGTGGGCGGCGAGCTTCTGCTGGGCGGTTTCCGCGATCCGGGCTGCGGTGAGGCCTCGGGCCGGGATCTTGAAGACGATCAGGTTCCGGCCCGGGCCGCCGGTCGCGCGCAGGATCTCCGGCCCGTTCGCCGGCTCCGGTGGCAGCGCCTCCCAGCCGGCCGGTACGTGCAGTGCGGCGCCGTAGGGGACGATCTCGAACCGCTGCCAGTTGTCCACAGCCTTCTCCTCCACTGTTGTCTCCTCTGTCATGGTGAGCCTCCCGAGCTAGTGACCAGTGTTGTTGTCGCCAGTTCTGATACCGGCTCGCGGTCCCGATGCGAACCTCGCATTCCGTGCGTCGCCCGGTATCGGTAGGAGCGACAACCGTCCAACGACCCCAGCGAGGAGGACAGCGCCGTGCTCAGCAGCCACCAGACCGTCCCGGACGACCCCGGGCGGGACCGCCTCGTCGCGGACCACGCCCATCTGGTCGAGCGCGAGGTCGCCCGCTACCGCACCTGGCACCTGGACCGTGCCGATCTACGACAGGCCGGCATCCTGGGCCTGCTGGTGGCGGCCGGCCGTTTCGACCCCACCCGCGCCGTACCGTTCGCCGCCTACGCGCACACCTGGGTGCGCAAGGAGATCCAGCGGGCCATCGCCAACCAGGAGTTCCCGGCGGTGCTGCCCGCCGACCTGGTCGGCCGCACGGTCGCGCTCCGCCGCGCGCTGGCCGAGCACGCCGACCACCTGGGCCTGGCCGCCGCCGCCCTCGGCATCTCGCCGAGCACCGTCGCCGCGCTGCACCGTCAGCTGCGCACCACAGGAGAGGAGCAGGACGATGAGGAGCCGCCGGCCCCGCCGGGCCAGGTCTTCGCCGACCCCGAACACGCCGCCATGGCGCGGGACTTCGCCACCGGCGTGCGGGCCGCGCTGGCGAGGATGGACCCGCGTCAGGCGGATGCCCTGGTGCTCCGCTACGGGCTCGACGACCACCCCGAGCGGTCGTTCCGCGAGATCGGGCGGCACCTGGGTGTCTCCGGCCACACTGCCCGCAGCTTCGTGGAGCGGGCGCAGCAGGAGTTGCGGTTGCTGCTGGACTGAGGGGAGCGGACAGAGGGGACCGAGCAGACCGGGCCGAACCAACGGAGGTGCAGGGCGGCTACTGCTGTGCGATGAGTGCCGGCAGCTCGCGCATGTCGTGGAAGACGGTGGTGCCGTGGCCTTCGAGGCGTTCGGCCGGGGTGCGCCCGCCGGCGTAGCCGAAGGACCGCATGCCGGCGGCGCGGGCAGCACGGACGCCCGGCCGGCTGTCCTCCACCACGACGCAGGCGGCAGGATCCACGCCCATGCGTCGGGCGGCGTGCAGGAACAGGTCCGGGGCGGGTTTGCCGTGGGAGACCTCGGTGGCGCTGTAGATGCGGCCCGCGAAGCGTTCGTAGAGTCCGGTGCGGCCCAGGGTGTGGCGCATCTTGTCGTGGGAGCCGCTGGAGGCGACGCAGGTCGGCAGGGTGAGCGCGTCGAGGGCTTCCGGCAGTCCTTCGACCGGGGCGAGTTCACGGTCCACGGCCTCGCGGTGGAGCTGCTCGAACCGCTCCGACCAGGTCGCGGCCGTGTCCTCGCCGAGCCGGGCCGCGAGCTGTTCGCGGATGGCGGCGTGCGAGCGCCCGATGAACCGGTCCACGACCTCGGCCTCGGTCAGTGGCCAGCCCAGTTCGGCTCCGAGGGCGACCTGCACGCGTGCGGCGATGCGCTCGCTGTCGACCAGCACGCCGTCGCAGTCGAATATGACGAGTTCGATGGGCTTGATCATTCCCGCAGCATAGGACCTCGGCGGTCAGCGGCGGGCGGCGGGCGGCAGCCGGGTGGGGCGGCCGCCCGGGGTGAGGTGGGAGTCAGGCGCGCTCGGCGGCGGCCCGGATGGCGAGGGCGAGGTGAACCAGTTCGGTGAGGAGCAGGGGACGCAGTTGCACCAGCAGGGTGCCACTCTCGGTCACCAGGAAGCCGCCGTCCAGCGGGCCGAGGTCGACTCCGAGGCGGCTGATCGCCTCGGTCAACAGATCGACCGAGTCTGTTACTTGCTGGCGGAGACTGTTCACGAAGCAGCCCCGAACTCGCCCGGCCGGGCAGCCTGCGGCGAGGTGGGGGTGGAGCTGGTGGGGCTGTAGGGAGTGGAGGGGGCGGCGGGCGGCCGCTCCAGCCACGCCGGGTCGGCTACCCACTCGGGGCCGCCGCGCTCGGGGCGCAGGTAGATGGTGCGGCCGACCTGGTCCATGAAGACGCCGAGCCGCTGGTTGAGCGCGTCGTAGACCAACTCGCCGCGGCGACGCGGGGCGTAGGTCAGCTCGGGCGGGTGGTTGCCGACGGGCTTCACGGCGGGGTACGCGAGGGTGAGCCGCTGCCCGAACTCGGGCCGCCCGCCGCAGCCGGCGGGGCAGCGGCATTCGGGCATCCCGCGGTCGAAGAGGGAGAAGCCACCGTCGGGGTGGCCGTCCGAGCTAGTCGTATGATCGGTCATTTTGCCTGCTCCGTCGCCGAGTTGGTGCGGGGGATCGCTCTCCGTGATGGATTGGATCCGCAATGTTGCTGTTTTACCAGCAGGCGTCGGCGTGGCGCCGTACGATCGAGGAGGTATCCACTGGACAACCTGGTGTGTTGTTTTGGAGGAACTCCCTTGAACAAGAACGATCTTGACCCGACGTCCTCCCCGCTGGCGGCCTTCGGGGTCCAGTTGAGGCGCTCCAGGGAGAGCAAGGGCCTGACGCAACACCAGCTGGGCAAGCGGATCAACTACAGCGGGGCTTTCGTGTCCTATGTGGAGCGGGCGGAGCGCATGCCGAAGCTCCCGTTCGCCAGGCGATCCGACGAGGTGCTGGAGACCGGCGGGACGCTGGAGCTGATGTGGTGGCTCATGGGACACGCATCCCTGGTGGAGGGCTTCCCGGAGTTCGCGGCACACGAGGCGTTGGCGAAGGTGATCAGGACATTCGAGGTGGGTGTCATCCCGGGCCTTCTGCAGACGCGGGACTATGCTGCGGCGGAGCTGAACTTCTGCAAGGTCCGAGGCGCCATCTTCAAGCAGTACACCGAGGAGCGACTGGCGTTCCGGCTGGCGCGTCAACGGTCGCTCGAACGCGACCCGGCCCCGATCCTTCACGTGGTGCTGGATGAGAGCTGTCTGCGTCGGGTGGTCGGCGGTCCGACCGTGATGGCTGAACAACTGCGCTATCTCGAAGAAGTGGCGCAGCGACCGAACTTCATCATCCAGGTCTTCCCGTTCGCGCTTGGAGCGACCCGGGGTCTGCAACTGCCGGTGACATTGCTGACCATGCCCGATCGATCCCTGCTCGGGTACACCGAGACACTCCAGCGTGGATACCTGGAGCGCGATCGGGAGACCCTGGACCGCTGGACCGGACAGTACGATCTTCTGCAGGTTCAGTCCCTCTCGCGGGCTGACTCCCTGGAGATGATCCGCTCGATCCGGAAGGAACTCCTCAACATGACCTCCGCCCGTCTCCCGCAGCAGACTTCATGGCTCAAGAGTAGTTACAGCCAGCAGGGCGGCCAATGCATCGAGATCGCCCCCACTGCCACCCCCACCCTCCCCCTCCGCGACTCCAAGGACCCCGAGGGCCCGGCCCTCCTCTTCCCGACCACCTCCTTCACCGCCTTCGTCAACGGCATCAAGAACGGCGAGTTCATCAGCCCCTGAACCACGTGATCGGGCGCCCCGTTACCCCGTTGGGGGGAATCGGCGGGCTGTCATAGCGGGCTGAATGCCCGATATGCAACATATGTCCCCTTAGGCTACCTCGCGCAGTGGATCGACTGTGCTACGTAGCCAAGGAGATTCGCGTGCCCCTCGCTCCCCCCATCGCCCATCGCCGCTCAGTTGCGCTGGCAGCCGCCGTCCTGGTCGCCGGAGGGGTCCCGCTGACCCTCGCCGTAGGTTCGGCCCACGCCGTCGACAACGGATGTACCACGTCAGGCACGACCATCACCTGCCCCAACGGCATCCCCGCCGGCAGCACCCTGGACGCCAGTGCCGCGACGAAGGTCACCATCAACGGCTCGGTCCTGGGCAGCCTCACCAGCACCACCTCCGGCACCCAGAACATCACCGTCACGGCCAGGTCGGGCCCCGGCATCGGCGCCACCGACCGGGTCGGCAACGGCACCGTCACGCTGAACGGTGGCGGCATCAGCCTCGAGGTCACCGGCGGCACGAGCAGCAACGGTAACGACGGCACCCTCAACCTCACCGGCAGCACGGCCAACTTGACCGGCGGCCCGAGCATCGAGGGCAGTTCCAGCGCCAAGGCCGGGGACGGGAACCACGGCACGATCACCGGTACCGGCACGGTCACTGTGATCGGTGGCTCGGGCGCGGCGGGCGGCACTGGCGCCAACGGATACGACTTCTTCCACCAGAACGGCTACGCCGGCGGTGTCGGCGGTCTCGGAGGTGCCGGCAACAGCGGTCAGGTGACCGCCGCGACCGTCACCGCGCAGGGCGGGAACGGTGGCACCGGTGGTACCGGGGGTGACCGCTACAGAATCAAGGACTCGTTCCAGTTCGAGTTCGGCAACGGTGGTATCGGCGGCGCCGGTGGTACCGGTGGGGCGGGCAACAGCGGCCAGGTCACCGCCACCGCCGCCACCGCGACCGGTGGCAACGGCGGAGGTGGCGGCTTCGCCGGGACCGGCAACTACGGTGGTGGTGGCGGCGCCGGTGGGACCGGTGGTGCGGGCAACGCCGGTTCCGTGACCGTCAGCACCGGCGACGCCGTCCTGGCCGGAGGCAACGGCGGTGGCGGCGGTTCCGGCAACGAAGGCGGCACCCGGGGCGGCGGCGGAGGCAACGGCGGTACCGGCGGCGTCGGCAACGGCAAGACCGTGACGGCCAAGGACACCGCCGTCTACGCCACGGGTGGCAACGGCGGCGCCGGTGGCCGCGGCGGGGCCGGCCACTTCCACACCCCCACCAACGGCGGTCCGGGTGGCTACGCCGGTTCGGGCGGTACGGGGAACAGCGCGGGCGGTACCGTGACGGCCGTCGTCGCCACTACCACCGGCGGGAACGGCGGTGTCGGCGGCAAGGGTGGCAGCGGCTCCGGTGATCCTGCGGGCAGCGGCGCCAACCGCCCCGGCGGCGCCGGTGCGCCCGGCAACAGCGGCACCGTCAACGGAGCCCCCACGAGCGACAACCGGCTCACCGTGACGGGAGGCACGGGCGGCAGCGGGAGCAGCAACGGCAGCAACGGGGTCGGAAACTCCTCCGGCGGCCGGGTCACGTCCGGCGACAACCCGCCGAACTACAACTTCATCGTCGCCAACGGTGACAACGACGGGCTGCTCAAGGCCGGCACGTCCAAGGCCCCGATCTACAACAAGATCAAGGTCAACGGCAACAACACCGGAGCCCGCGGCCTGGGAATCGATGGTGGACCGAACTACGCCGAATGCGAGGTGACCGGGACCCAGGGCCGGCAGGTGCACTGCCTGGCCGGGCTGACGGGGGTGGGATCCCCGGTGCACCGCCCGAGCTGACACGCGGCACCGGCACGGCCGCACCGCTCCTCGGCGAGGCCGCACCCCTCACTGGCGGGGGGGGGGGAGCCCCCTATTTTTGTTTACCTCCTCCTTTTCCCCCCCCCCCCCCCCCCCCCCCCCCC